>JALURF010000063.1 GCA_027017165.1 Thermofilaceae archaeon | reverse complement strand
GTTCTTTATCAAATTCTCTGAAATATTTAATATCCGACGGTTTAGTGATTAGGAAGGTTGATGTCAGTAAGGTTCCTATTGAGAGCTATTACTTTCTCTCGGAGAGGGGGAAGAGAGTAGCATTTCATCTAGAAGCTATAATAGATCTTTTAGAGATTTTCTAGTTAAGATTTATATCCACATGTATAATGCTACTACTTGATGTCATTGAAATTCTGGAAATTAACACTACTTGTAATATTGTTGACGATTATAGCGCTAACTCTTAACGCTCAAGGACAGGTTTCCGTTGAGGTATGGACTAGTAAACAGAATTACTATATCGGAGAAACCGTCTACATATACTTTAAGGTTAGCGTAGATGCTTATGTAGAGGTATGGCTGGAATTTCCAGATGGAAGATTAGTTCTTGTATATAATGGAAATATCGCTGGAGGTGTCACGTACTATGTTTATGGAGTAGCTGGCTGTCCAGCGGGTCCGCGCACGGTTATAGTAAAGGCGTTCGTCGATGGGGAGGTTGTCCAAAAAACTACGAGCTATAATGTTCAGCTGGTATTGAGGATCATGGCAGACGTCTATATCTATGAGAACTATACGGTCGATGCAGTATTCAAATGTACTCCCGAATACACGACATGGAGCCAGTTTTATTCTCTCTGTTTTGAAGGACATTCCTCAGAGTACTATTTAATGCTGAAAAACTACGTAGCCGAATTCCTCGGCCTAAGTAATATAACTTTGATAGAGAGTAAGTATTCGAATTCTCAGAGGATGTTTTATGTTAAATGTAGAGGAGATCTCTCAGTCAAGCCTTCTACTCGAAGAGGTATCATAAAGTTTGAAGATCCTCTCTTTAGGAAGGGTAAGGGTTGGCTAGATGAAATAACGGTGTACTGCGAACGGGGTATAGTTTCAGCATCGCCAACTCCGTCTAGCAGAACGGATAAAACTGTAAAATGGATTAATTTAGCTAATCCGGGAACGGGAGAATACGTAATAGTGTCGTACTACTATGTTAAGGTTTCGGTTATAGGTTTGCCGAAGGGAGTAAAGACCACGGTATCTTTAAACGGAAAGCTCTACGGAGAAGCGGGCGGCGGCGAGTATTTAATCGTAAAGGTTAGAGGAGGCGAGAAAGGGGAGATAGTAGTTCTCGAAGAGGTTCGCTACGAGGATAAAATTTTCCGAATTAAAGGAAGACCTTTCGCTACTGTTGAGGAGGAGGGCGAGCTTGTCTTCAAGTATTCCGAAATGGTTAAACTAGATATAACATCTAACTACAACGTCGCTGTGGTAGTTAACGGCTTTAAAACAGCTACGCCCGTCGAGTACTGGGTAGAACCGGGGGCCGAAGTCGTAGTCTCAGCTCCTGAAATCTATGAAATTGGAGCTGGCGAAAGATTAGTTTTTGTCGAATGGAGTGATGGCGTAAAGACTCCCCAGCGAAAGATTAAGATGGAAGAATCTCTCGATCTAAGCTTGAAGTATAGACGGCAATTTTACGTAGACGTGAAAGATCCTCAAGGAGTGGCTTATGGCAGTGGATGGCATGATGAAGGAGCTATCATCGAGATTGGCGTGAAGAAAAAAGTCATAGAGGTTAGTGGAGATGAACGTTTCGTATTTGATTCGTGGAGCGGAGATATACGCTCTAGTGAACCAGTAATCCAAGTACGAGTTAACGCTCCGCTTGAACTCACTGCGGTGTGGAGGCATCAATACCGTGTAGATATTTCTTCAAAATACTCAGAGGTCAAGCTGACTCCTCACTCTCCCGACGGTTGGTACGATGAAGGGACTAAGCTCATAGTTGAAATAAGCGAGGAAAAAGTGGATGAAACGCTATTTACAATTCTTAAATTTGTCGGATGGATTGATAAAACGACTGGAGCTACTTATAAAACGCCTAGATTTGAAATCACAGTAAATAGACCAATAATAATCGAAGCCGTGTGGAATAGAAAGCTCCGATTATTCCCCCTGATAATTCTAGGATCGCTAATCGCAATACTAATAATCGTAGTTGCTGTTTTCCTATTCCTAAAGTTTAGCCGTTCTTCAATCGTTTAACCGGATTTTTGAAAGAACATGGAACCACGCAAACACACTTACCACACACGCCAGCCAGCCCTAACCTGCGGTACCGTCTAAAATTACGCAGACATATTTCGTAGCACTTGAATCGATCAAAGGAATTCAGCGTAAGGGCTCCAAACTTGCACTTATCCACGCACGCCTTACAGCTTTTATCGTAGAAGTAGAGGCAGTATTCTGTCCTCGGGCGTGGAGTAGGCTTTATCTCGGCGTTTGTTATGAGGCTTCCAAGTCTGCCACAGCATCCTTTCTCTGTAATTATCATTTTATGAAGTCCGAATTTCCCGAGTCCGGCTATATAAGCCACGTGCTTATGAGACCAATCACTAATCAATGTTTCTTCATCAAAGTTGTGAGTTGGCGGAAGAGTTTTGGATTTATAGCCTAGTTTTTCGAGCCTTCTAGCTAAGACCCTGTTTAATCTCACTATTAGTTTGTTAGTCTCTATGTAGGCGAGCGCCCATTCCCTAGAGGCGTATTCTCCACCAGAATTGCTATAGGCTATCTCTTCGACGAAAGGTATAAAATAGACTATCACCGTCTCGGCGTCCTCCAGCAACTCTTGCGGCAATGCATGACTAGGCCTCACTGCCTTTTTCAGTTCTAGGAATAAGGGATCGTCCGCATCTGCGAAAGCTACTAATGGCTTTCTCCACTTAGTCGAGGTCGATTTAGAATAGTAATGGACGAAGCTATATATGAGCCTTTTAATTAGCTCTTTCACAGATACAATAGCCCCATTCTCCGATAAATCTATACTCGTGTTCGCCACTATATTCCTGTGCGAGGCCACCTCCTGTTAGCAGTCGGAATAATAGCGGTCATCGTAATGGTTTTAACATCATCCATAGCTTACTCGCTCGCTCTCGAATGGGGATTTAAAGAAGAAGACAGTATCATAGTGGCAAGCGGGGTGGGAGAAGCCGCTACCTTATTCCTAATCTTACCAGTAATCTACAGCTCTCCTTTAAGAAGACTATTTAAAGCTGAGAAAGCCTTAAGGCGAGGAGTGGCTTTATACCTACTATGTAGTCTTGTTATGATATCTGGAGGGCTTTTAATCTCTACATTTATTAAAGTTAAATACGAGCCTATCTTTAAAAAAGCAAGCCCCTTATACTCTGTTTTAGTGTTACTACTTATAGCCCCCCTGGTGGAGGAGCTTATTTTCAGAGGCTTAATACTTTACGGCTTAAAAGATCATACGGGAAACTTCGTAGCCGCTATAACTTCTTCACTATTTTTCGCCGTGCTACACTACACCTCCACTCCTCTGCCCCTATTGCTGGTGATATTCTTAGACGGCTTTTTACTATCATATTATATGCTTAAATGGGAAAATCTAGTATCTCTGATCATAGCTCATACGTTGATAAATCTTCAAGCTCTCCTCTTCTACTGGCTAACCTAGTCTTCTGAAATTCCAACTAATTGCTCATCTATGACCTCCCTAACTTTAAGCGGATTCTCGACATTTTCTATAACTAATGGTTGTACGCCCACGGCTTGAACAATTATACTCCCCGTACCGTATATTTTATCAATTACTCCTACGTTCACGTTCACCTGTTGTACGAGTTCGAGCTTTAAAATATCAAAATCAATTCCTATAACTCCTCTACGCACGATTAGCTTTTTATCTGTTAAAACGTAGTAGATATTCCTCCAAGCCAGTAGCGGGTAAACCGTTAGCGAGAAGAACACCAGTAGAAGCGTGCCGTACCAGAAGGCGAGGAAAAGCACTATAAAGAAGGTTGTGGGAGTACTCCATATTCCTCCAAGCCTAAATATGAACAACGGGAATAACATAAACACTAGGAAGGGCACAGTTCCCGGAAGCCGTTTCAGTATAAATGGAGCCAGCTTAGGCTTGCCGATCCAAATTACCTTTTCTCCTCTAATAATATCTGAAAGATCCTCTGGAAGAGACACAAAAAATCAAGGAATAAAGTCTTAATTTGTTTTTCTATAGTGCCGATAGCTTCCCGTATTGTGACACGTATAATAGAGAGAATTGCAATATGGGAAATAGTAATGCTGAACTTGATCAATTACATATTTGTTAAAATTCAGAGAAAAGTGCAAGGTATTCCGCGGGGAGCTGCGCATATCTACGATAGTTTAGCAACAAAGTATTTGGAGCCTTTATACAATTACGTTGTTCAGGATATTCTTAAGGGAAACACAAATAGGAGAGCTATATTAGAGATAGGTTGTGGAACGGGAGTTCTTCTCTCAGAAATAGCGGAAAATATTAACCCTGTAATACTACTCGGATTGGATATCTCCCCCGCTATGATTAAAATTTCAAAGAAAAATATTATAAAAGAGGGAAAGCACTCGAAAGTAGATCTCCTACTCGCTGACACCCATAAAATACCACTACGGCCTGGAAGTATAGACTTAATCGTGAGTACTGGTACTCTACATCATATAAGAGATCCGGAAACCCTATTTAAGGAAATTACAGCGGTATTGAACAGTCGGGGAGAAGCCTGGATATACGAATTTTCACACGATATAAGCATAGAAGAACTCAAAGAATCTTCGAGAAAATTAGGTAGGCCCTGGATTTTAATTAAACTAGCGGCGGTGATGCACGGTCTGCCTCGTAGAGAATATGAGAGGGGGTATATACTGGACGCTCTTATAAAATCTGAAATCTCCTATACGTTGAGCTATGATGGGATAATAACATTGCTGAAGTTGAGCCGTAATTTTAATCGTTAAACTAGTACTTCAATCTTTAACCACTCTTTTTTCGATTATCTCGACGACTTCATTCAAGTTCTTAACATTAGCGTCGGCTATCGCGCTTTTACGGCTAAATTGGCGATCAAGCAGTATCGTATACATGCCAAGTCTTTTAGGAATAGCTACGTCAAGTTGAGGGTCATCTCCGACTACTACACATTCCTCAGACCTTACTCCGAGCAGTTTTAACGCTTTAACATACATTTGGGGATTCGATTTATCGCATCCCACTTCACATCCAGTAATTATGTAGTTTATG
>JALURF010000062.1 GCA_027017165.1 Thermofilaceae archaeon | reverse complement strand
CCTATATACTGGAGCAGGCAGCTAGAGAGTTAAGCTTGGAAAAAGAGAATGTATTTGTAGTGGCTCCAGTAGGCGGCTCTGTCAGATTAGATCTCAGATATGCTGTGTGTATAAATGGGGAATTATTAATGCGAGGGATATTCATGCATTTGGACATTCTGGCGGATAAATTGCTGAAAGAGGGTTATTATGCATCTGAAAGCGCGAGGGATATAGATGTTCTGGCGGATAAATTGTTGAAAGAGAGTTGTGTGACGAGGAGAATGGAGAGGCCGAAAATTAGGCGGGTTCGCGCTGTTAAGCGTATTAGGATGAGGGATGGAAGCGTTTTCTCCGTGTTGGATGTTTGGCTTGGCTGTATAGAGCAGAAGTATGGTATAAATTTTGATGAGTATTGGCGGAGAGTAAAGCCTTTGATAGAGTATATGTGGGATCGCAAACTAATATTCGGAGCGGTTGGAGTAACGGATTTTGAATTAGCCAAGTATTATAAATGGGTTGATGAGGGTATGCAGGGATTAGCTCATCTATGTATAGATGAAGATCTCGACGGCTATAGAGGTAAAGTTTATTATACTAGGCTTTATAAGATGTTTGAAACTGTATATGTGAGTATTGAACGCAGTAAGCTATGTGTGTATGAGAAGTTGAAAAAACTGGAGGAGTTAGGAAGTTTAGACTCGTTTATCGAAAAATATGGTATTTAGGGTTGATAGTGGTAGAATATTGGCTGTCCGTTTTCTAGTACTGGTTTTAGGTCTCCAATTACGATAATTAGTCTAATTTTCTTATTTTCTAGCTGTTTTGCCAGTTCTTCTGGAGTTAGATTTAAGTTTGGATCTTTAAAGGACTGGTTCAATAGCCATTCTGCGAATATCTTGGCCTTCTCGGGGTTTACTATTAGTTGGCCGTTGTCTTCGATTATGTAGCCTTTGTTTATGGCGTTGTTTATGTATTTGTTTAGTTGTGTAGCGGCTTCAGCGTATCTATTAAGGTTGTTTGAGTAAGACCACTTTACCTCCATAATGTAAACCGTATCTCCCCTCAATATTATCTGGTCGGGCGTTCCATCGCCAAATATCTTATCTATTCCCGCTCCAGGTTTATTTGGATGAATCCACCAAGAAGCTCCTTCCCTTATTTTAAAAAGTCTGCCATAGTATATTTGCACGTCTTTGTCTAATATAGTGTACACTCCTTTCTCTCCTTCTTCAAAATGACTCAATATTTTGTTTTTTATTTGTTCTAGTAGTTGGTTTAGTTGTTGGGTGCCTGTTAGGTATTTTGTGTAGTATTTTTCTAGTATGTAGATTGTTTTGATTCTGGATTTTTCTATTCCATCTTCTACTGGTATTAGCTTGTTTTGTTCTAGTTTTGCTACGTAGTAGATGTTTATGGTGTATTTGCCAGTTTTGTGTTTTACTTTGAAAATTAAGTAAGTTTCTCCCTCCCCCTCTACTATTCCTCCGGCTTTTACTGGAAAGTTTCTTCTGCAGGTTTCGTATTCTTTATTGTATATTAGTTCTGTGGGGTAGCTGGGACCCGCTACTATTCTCAACTGATCTCCGTTATTCAGTTCTTTATATACTGCCACCGCTAATCCTCTCGCGTCGTAGGGTATCCCTATTCTATCCAGGGTTATCCTATAATCCGCTATTCCGAGCGTTATGCCCTCTTCTGAAGCGGAAATCAGCTCTATAGAGGCAGTCGTTATTTTTTCAGGCGTTACTATCTTAGCGGGAGCTAAGGGCTTCTTTCCAACATATTCAGCTATTATTTGGAAGTCTACCCGCCTAGTTATCTTCAAGTGTAGAGGTTGTCCTTCCTCTATCTGGAATCCCGCCTCTTTAATATTTCCCAAGTCTAGCTGAGCCTCCGCAACAGGCAGTCTAAATACGCCCTTAAATTTTTCTCCATTGAGGTTGGTTAGTTCCACTTCTACTATTTCTCCCCCTGGTATGTTTTTGAACTGGAGGTAGTCTTGAGTCACCGTGTAGATTAATCCCTTGCCTACTGTTCTCCAAATTCCGTAATCCTCTACGGCTAGAGTGTACAGGGTTTTTAGCTGTTTCTCTCCTTGGACCAGATATTCAAAAACCGGTTTAGGCACTATGACTTTGCCGCCTTCGCCCGCCTTACTCAGAAACGGCTCTGGGGTTTTTTCTAGTAGTACTCCGAGCCAGGTGCCGGGCGGTGGCCTAGCTTCTCTGCATATGGTGAAGCGGGCGTCTTTCTCGTATAATCTGGAGAGGGCTGGATACCAGAGCTTCCCCGTATCTCTAGTCATCCTGTTGGACCATTTCATCAATTCTCCCAGCTCCCCACCCGTCAAGCCGCTGTATACCACGAGTTTTCTAAACTGGTATAGGTAGTCCGTAAAGGCTTTAGTTGGCTCATTCTCCAGTATATAGGCGAGCTGGTCGGCGAATTCATCTACCGCTCCGGCGTCTACAGCCCATCTATAGTATTCGCGGAATTTATCCTTTAAATGCCTCTTCAACCTCTTCTTGTCCAATGTACTACTCGGTTCTCCCTCTATCTTCTCTACGGCTTCTTTGAATACCTTGGATAGAGATTTCCCTCCATTTAGGAACCTGGACACATCACTACCTACGTATGCCAGAGATGCATAGCTCTCTGGAGTCGGATTCTCGGCGAGTTCATCGGCGAATTCTATCGAAGACTTGATTTTTGAAGCAGTCCTCTCAACTCCTTCCTCAACAGCATTCCTAGCTATAGCCTCGGCTACGTCCACGGGAGATAATAAGGCTGTTTTCTGCAAGGCTGAGAAGAGTTTAAAACTATTAGCCATAAACATGGCTACATCTATGTAGAGCGGCGTTAGTAGACTTGTGAAAACCTGTACTCCTATTTTCCTCAAAGCCTTCTTCCAAGATATGCCGGGATTTTTCTCCTTTAACACTTTAATCTTAGCGGAGATAATACTCGCCAAGGTTACAATATAGGCGGCGACTCTCCCGGCGGCTTCAGCTTTTTCCTCACAGTCCGCATCGCTGATTAAGATCTCCACATCCGAAGCCACAGAGGCGAAGAACCCGATAATATCGTCTACTATCACCTTGGTTATTCTTTGTTGGCAGAGCCATCGTTCTCTCTCTCTAGAAACTTCCTCAACTCCGGATTCTCAGTTCTACTTATCAGCCTGTCTAACTCCATCATCGTGCTATATGCCTCAGCTATAGTAGGGAAGAAATAGTTCAGATAGTAATCAACTACTTTTAACAAGATCGGAACATCGATTAAAGCTAATATAACCCCGGCTATTCTACCTTTAGTCCCTATAGAGGCATCGAGAGCTATCACCACTCCCGCCACAAAGAATCCTCCAGCCTCCCAGAAGCCTTTAAGAGCTAGATAGGCCAAATGTACTATATCGCAGTTTTCCTCTCCTTCGGGTGATTCACAGGAAGTACAGGAGAATTCTTGAAGGAGATGAAGCTCGGTGGGGAGCGGGATTTTGATCGAATTAAAAGAATAGGCTACATCATGAATAAACCTGTCTTTATAGTCCTTAACCGTGTATATATCGAATTCTAAATCACCTGATATTCTAAAAGGAGATACTACCGGAAGTACAAGGTCTTTCACTCCACCAGCTTCAACTTCCACTTTTAAAGCCGTTAAAGCAGGCCCGTCTATTCTAAGCTTGTAGACCTTCTCAGCCAACGTCGGGTTTTTAAGCCTCAATCCCCAGCTCTTAGACTCGGATATCGTGAAGTACCAGTCTATTTTCGCGGTATACCACTTATACCTCTTCCCTATTTCCCCGCTACCTCCTTCAATTTCCCGCCAACTTTCTTCTATCAATCCTATATCATCGTACACGAGGCAGGAGTATAAGTCCATCATACGCTCCTTCTTTCTAACCAAGTTTTTAGCAACTCCGCTGACCCAGAATCCTCTAATTTTCAATAATCTTAAAGATTCACCCTCCAGTTTGCTAGAACTCCTAACGATTTCCTCCCATAGGAAACCAGAAAGAGGCATAGATTTTCCAACTCTAAATCTTTCAACGAGGACCTCTTCTTCTCCACTTCCTAAACCGGGGTGCTCGGGCGGCAAACCTACAAAGCTTTTATATAGAAGAGTATAGTTTAGCCACATCTCCTTCAACTTAGTTCTCTCCTTAAAAATCAGCCAGACTCTACCTCTAGGATCCATATAGAATCCTTCATGCTCATTGAGAATGGATAAAGGAATAGCCGATTCCCGTTTCTCACTACTATTATCTCTCCTCGGCACAGGTTTTCTCGATAAAAACTTTTTATTCTGTCTTGAGAGAGAACAATAACAACCGCTCCTAGTCCACGTACACGTCCTATCCCCGCCGAGATCAGTGGAATTCTTTTCTTTAAAAAAGCCTTCCGCCGGGTCCGCATCGTCTAACTCGCTAGGCGGCTCATACTCCGAAGGCGGTGGCTCATCGTGAAGCTCATATATCCATATACGATTCCAAACACCTCCACGCCTGCTCTTAACCAGATAATGCTCTAAATCTAAATAACGGTTAGGAGCTATTCTCGGATTCTCTCCATAAATCTCCACTAAAACAGCTCTTATCTCGCTCTGATAATACCCCTGAGCCAGCAACTCGTTAATCTTAGCTTTAATCTCCTCCAGATCCACAAAAGCCTCTTCAACGCCCTCCTCAGCGAATGATGTCAAAGGCATTATCAAAAGTTCTATTATTAAAAGCATAGAAATTAAAAATGCTAATATCTTATCCATATCTTACATTTTATCAATATAAATATTAAATGTATGGTTAAAAACTGCATCGCAATCATCACCAGGACAACCACCGACTTCAGAAGTTCTTCCTACATAAATCCAATTTCCGCCTGGAGCTCTATAGTACATTCTCACATAAGGGTCTGAATCATTAAACCAAGGGTCTCTATCAGCATAACCATCGGCTCTTTCCACATAAATTCTCAAGATATCATTAACTTTACTATCTCCTTTTTCAGCTTTATCATATTCAGTAAAGATTAGATATGGGGCACTTGCTTTATAAAATACCTCTTGATGTGAACCTAAATTAAATAGGTAATTTTCAAAATTTTGAGTCAAAGTGTCATTTTCATCGTAATTACC
>JALURF010000061.1 GCA_027017165.1 Thermofilaceae archaeon | reverse complement strand
GAAAAGTTCCTGAAACATTATTAAACTTTGTATAACCCCTATAATCATTTAGCTGTTAGGAAAAGTTAATAAGAAGTTTAGGCTTCTAAAATCTAAATCTTAGATAGGTGCATGAACACGACTTTAAAACCTTTCAAATGCCCTGTTTGCGGGGCTCCTTTAACCCCTTCTCAAGAACAAAAATTCATTAAATGCGACTACTGTGGATCTGTGATAGATGTTTTAACCGAGAAGAAAAGGGAGATAACTTGGTTTCATCAGCCTCTAGGCTCTGAAAATGTACAAGATAAAGGCGTTATATCTTTACAGGAGGCCATGGCTTTACTTGAAAAATTGAGGATATCTCCGCAAAATCCGCCTAATGGTATTCCGGAATCGATCGGTTTCCAGGATGAAACTGGGACCTTTATAGAATTTGCCAGATATTCTCAATTTCTATACGATGTAAGGTATGAAAACGTTAAAGATAACGAGTTTTTGATAGGTTACGATTTCCCGCTACATAAAGCCCAGCAATTGCTTATCGATTTTTTCGAAGGACGCGAATTAAGATGGAAAAATTTCATGAAACCTGAATAATTTTTTATCTAACTATTCAGGTTTCTCCTATACTACGGGAGCATAATAATGCTTATGTTATGTTTAGGTTAGCCATATTAAACTAAGATTTTTTAGTTAATTCGCCTATTATGTTAAGCTATTTTAAATAATTATGGACTGGCCTAAAATATTTAAGCTAGTAGTGGTTGTGTCTTGATTGGTGAAAACTTGAGGTGTAGTCCCGTAAAGCCCGAAGATTTAGCTAAAATGACCTTGGTTTCTAGTCCTGTAGCTTCACCAAGAAGACGTGAAGGCGCATTCGTGGTTACTCGAATCGATTTAGAGTCAGATAAATATGTATCTAGGATATGGCTACTGGAGGGCGACGGCTCCTATGCCGCGCTGACCAACGGACCATCCGACCAACAGCCCGAGTGGAGTCCTGACGGTAGACTATTAGCGTTTGCTTCGCGAAGAACGCTGAAAGAAAAGGAGAGAGGTGGAGAAGTCTGGATTGTTAGACGCGATGGAAAGGGAGAGCCCCGAATGGTCGCCAAGCTGAAAGGAGGAGTTGAGAATTTAAGATGGAGTCCTGACGGCAAGCGGCTTCTTTTAATATCTGGAGTGGGGGAACCGGAGGAAGATGTTAAAACAGCTAGACGGCTTCCATACTGGTTCAACGGTAGAGGTCTAGTGTATAATATCTATAGACACTTATTTCTCCTGGATCCGGAGAGCGGGGAGGTCAGACAATTGACTACGAGGGATAGAGAAGTTGTAGCGGCGTGCTGGAGTCCTGATTCGCGGAAAATAGCATTTGCTGCGTACTCTGACTTCCTTAAGCCCTATCTCGTAGACGTCTATGTGATAGACGTGGAGAGCGGGGAAGAGGAGAGAGTAACTAGGGAGAGTATGTACATAGTCGATGTGGAGTGGAGCCCTAAAGGCGATTTATTGGCGATTAGAGGGCATAAACTGGAAAGGGGGCTATCTACGCATAACAAGGTATGGTTGTTAAGTTTCGACGGCGAGCTTAAACTGATTTCGGGAGAGCTTGATGTCTCGAATTCCATGAATTGCGACGTTAGGGGTCCGGGGAAGGGTAGGCTTCTTCAATGGAGTAAAGATGGCTATATCTACTTCCTCGCGACCGATGGGGGAGCCGTACACTTGTATAAAGCGTCTTTAGATGGAGAAGTAGAGCTAGTGATAGGCGGGGATTGCGTAATTGATGAGTATTCCTTGGGAGATGACGCGATTTTTTACGTTAAGATGACCTCTACTCAACCTCCAGAGCTCTGGGTGTTGGAAAGGGGAGAAGAGAGGAAACTGACTGGGTTTAACGATTTCCTGCTTTCCCAGCTGACTCTTGCTAAGCCTGAAAAGTTCAAGTTTAGAGCTAGCGATGGATGTACGGTAGAAGGGTGGATCCTTAAGCCCGTAGAGTTCGAGGAGGGTAAGCGATACCCCGCAGTAGTCGAGATTCATGGAGGCCCTATGACCGCTTATGGAGAAGGCTTTATGCATGAATTCCACGTGCTTAGTGGCGCGGGCTTCGTAGTGGTCTACACTAACCCGAGGGGTAGCGCGGGCTATACCGAAGAGTTTAAAGATATACGATACGCATATGGGGAGAGAGATTACCAGGATATCATGGAAGCCGTGGATTACGTAATCCGCGAGTATAAATTTATAGATGCTGAGAGAATTGGCGTTACTGGAGGGAGCTACGGAGGATTTATGACTAACTGGATCGTGACCCACACTGATAGGTTTAAAGCCGCCGTAACGCAGAGAAGTATTTGTAACTGGATAAGCTTCTACGGCACGACGGATATAGGCTTCTGGTTTACAAAAGACCAGATAGGCGATGAGCCTTGGAAGGATTTAGAGAAGCTGTGGGAGAAAAGCCCGCTTAAATACGTTGAAAACGTGAAAACTCCTCTGCTCATAATACACAGCGTCGAAGACTACAGGTGCTGGCTCGACCAAGCGCTACAAATGTTTACAGCTCTTAAAGCCTTAGACAAGGAGGTGGAGTTGGCCGTATTCCCCGGCGAAAATCACGATTTATCTAGGAGGGGAAAGCCGAAGCATAGAATCGAAAGACTCAAAAAGATCTTGGGCTGGTTTGAAAAATACTTGAAAGACGAGAAAAAAGCTAGCGGCTCAAAGCAATAATAACTTCATACCGCTTATTTACGACCATACTATTTCTCTTTCAAAGGACTGTGTTAAACTTCTCTCTTTACAGGTTCTTTAATTAGGAAAAATATGAGTACCACACATATAGCTCCTAGAGCTACGCATAATAAAAAGGGCATTGCCGGCTCTATTTCATAAAGAAAACCACCCAAAGCTGAAGCTGGAATCGCGACTAAAAGATTTAAAGTTCCTATGGCTCCCATAATTCTACCTCTCATCTCTCTCGGTGTTAAATCAGCCAGCAGTGCGTGGACAGCCGGAGAGAATAGAGAAGCGCCAAGCGCGAAAACTGTAAAGACTAAAGCCATCTCAACTAGACTTTTGGAGTAAATAAAGTAGGCTGTAGAAGGTATCCAGAAGATATAAGCCGCTAATAGAGCTTTTCTCCTCCCCAAAACGTCGACGAGTTTACCTAAGGGTAGGCCTGCCACTAGAGGAATAGCCAAGTAGACTATGCTCAATAGAGCCCAGTCGGGCTTGCTTATCCCCGCCACGTCTACCGCATAGAGCGACATAAAAGAGTGAAACACGGGTTCTTCAAACGCGCTTATAAGCAGGACCAGTGTTAAAGTAGCTAAGGGTTTAGACATATTCTTAAGCGCCGAAACCATCTCAACTATAGATCTCTTAAACTCAGAATATAGTCTTACCTTATTCCGCCTAATGCTAGGCTTCAGAGTTTCCCTAAGCCATAACGCCCTAACAGTTGCCGCCGCCAAACTAAGGAGAACTACTAACCAATAGGCAATCTTAACTCCAGTTACAAATCCGTACTGTTCTATCAGAAACTTAGCTACTAGTGGAGCTAACACGGCGGGCGCAGAAGGTATCACGTTGGTTATTGCATATCCGAAGCCTCGTTTCTCGGGAGGTATCGAATCCGCTGTTATAGCTTGGAGGGCTGGCTGATAAACTAAACATAGGTTATGCATGGCTATTCCGACAGCCGCTAGCCTCCACTCGGGCGCTAAGGCAAGCAGCACATACGATAGAGCTACACCATAAGTCATCGTGACTATGATTTTCCTTCTTCCATATCTGTCGGCTATATAAGCGCCCGGTATTCTAGAAATACAGAGAATTGCCGTTCCTAGAGAGCCTATTAAGCCTATAGTGAAAGGTGACGCACCAAGAGCTTGTAAGTATAGAGATTCATAAGGATATATCATTGAAAAGGCAAAATATAAGAATATCCAGCTAACAACCAAGACTAAAAGATTCCCCCTTAATACCGAAAATTCATCTCTTATTCTCTTAAATAGTCCGATTTTCCGCATCTCTAGACACCTTGGTTTACCATCAACAGAGACGTACAGCGCTTATATCGATAATACTTAAGTGTGAAGTTCTATCAAGTTTAACGGTAAGCATAAGTCCCCTACTTGTATATAATACTCGGCTATGAAGGATTTTTCCAACTTTATTAAAGAATGCAGGAGAATTAGAGAAGAAAGTCTTAGTTGTGGAGCTTATCCCATCGCGGAGGAAGAAGCTTTGATACTATACGCTATTACCTTTGAGAAAGCCGTTTTAATGAAGGGAGTAAACGTGGTTGAAGTTGGTAGTGGATGCGGATATTCAGGGATATGGTTTCTCAAAGCTCTAGGAGATTCGGGCTATCCACATACTTCTCGCGTAGTTATGATCGAGAAGGAAAAGAAGAGAGCTGAAAAAATCGTAGAGGTTATCGAGAGAATAGGATACCCCGGTCCTGTAGAGATTAAGATTGGCGATGCCAAAGATGTTCTTAAAGCTATAAATTTCCCCGTTCATATAGCATTTCTCGATGCCGCAAAAAGCGAATACCACGTATACCTAAAGCTTTTAGAACCTAACCTACTTGAGGGGAGTATAGTTTTAGCGCACAACTTCGAAGAATATTGGGGCATGACGGAATACGTTAAAATAGTTATGGATAAAAGTAAGTACATTACTTCCGTACTACCAACCTCACTATCACTAGCAATCTCTATAAAAATTTAATATTATCGCTATCCAAGCTCAGACTAGATAAACGCGGCGATTTAAATATGGAGTGAGCTAGCTTCACAATACCAGTAAGGTTAATGTTCAACTCTGGAGATGTTACAGGGCTGGATAGGATTCCAAGCCCATCGTATAGTATTCTACGCTTTTTCAACATCTCCGAGTATAAGAGGATCCGATACCCATTTAACTGAAAACGGGAAGATCCAGCGACACTTCTAGGTTTTAATTTTCTAAACTCTTCTATAAGAACAAGCTCATCCTCATAATCGCTGTAGAGAAGGCGACCTCCTCGAAAAGTACAGTAGATTCTACTAGATGTTTCGAATTCATTCAGCTGGAAATCGACACTTAAACTTAAAATAGTTTAAGGAGTTTAGAAATCTATTTCAATACCATCTGTGTACTATTTACCGTTAT
>JALURF010000060.1 GCA_027017165.1 Thermofilaceae archaeon | reverse complement strand
GTACTGGCGTTGTTTATAAGCGTTACCGGCTCTTTCATACTGAAGTATTTGGGCTACATAGATCCTATGACCTATGTTAAGCCATCCGGTTTATCGAATATAATCGGCGGAGTGCTCTTCGGCTTAGGCATGGTTATAGCCGGTGGATGTGCATCTGGAACCCTCTGGAGAGCGGCGGAGGGACATACAAAGCTTTGGGCTGCATTGCTAGCCATGGTGGTCACTTATCCGCTACTCAGAGCTCTAATACGTAACTACGCGCCTTGGGTCTATGGGCCTAAAATCTTTATCCCCCAGGTGCTGGGATGGACTTTAGGGCTAGTCGTAGTCTACGCCCTTCTAGCTCTCTATCTCTTAGGTATAAACTATCTTGAATACAGGTTTTCGGAGGTGTCTTAAATGGTGAAGTTTGTTAAAATAGGAGAGGGAAGATACGTTTTAGATGTAAAAGGATACGTCTGCCCCTATCCGGTAATCTATACGAGAAAGGTTTTGGCTAAGCTTAAAAGCGATGAAATTCTCGAAGTATTGACGGATAATCCGCCTTCCTGCGAAAACGTTCCAAGATCCGTAGAAGAGGACGGACATAAAGTGGAGAAGGTTGAAAGAGTCGAAGAAGGCGTATGGAAGATAGTTGTAAGGAAGAGGTGAGCAACTATGGGTCTCTTCAGCGAGATATTAGAGAGAGTTGAATACTATAAGAAGTTGGGGCTTAACCCCTTATCGCTGGCTACTGGATGCGCTGTAAAAGTCGATTTACTGAGGGTGGTCTACCCAGCTATACATAAGCTTAAGCCACAGCTCGAGGGTACTAGATTGACTATAGCTCCTCGAGAGGACGCCGATGTATTTCCGAGAAGCGAGAATGGAGTCAGCTTGTATAGGAGAATTTACGGATTGGGAGAAGATGCTAAAGTAGATCCCGACGATATTAGGAAGATATCTCCATCTAGAGCTGTAGTAGTAGTGCAGGTCTACCAGCGGTACGCGGATGAACCGGAGAAATTCGTAGATTTGATAGCGCCGATATATTTGGGAATAGCTTCTTCCGGAGTCCCCCTATACCTAGGTAAAGGACATTCTATTATAACGCCTTTCATCGAGGATCAATTCGCGCTCTTCGATTTCATAAAAATTAATGAGGGTAGAGTAGAGGGATTTACGGCCGTCAACAACGATACGATACATATTATAGATCCCTCAGAGGAGCCCGGGGAGTATAGGCAAGTATTTGGCGCTATAAGCAATTCTCTAAACGATATTTTCGTGCTCGGAGTCTACGAAAACTTGAGAGTAGCTCCTGTGATAAACGCTATCTCAGAGGAGTTAAGAGAGAAAATATGGAAGAACGCGGTTGCTTTTGGCAAGAAGTACGGCGTGGAGATTATAGAAGCTCCACAGCCTAAGAGAGGCAAACTCTTGATAGGCGCCACTGTGTTTGGAGATACGTTTAAACGACCCCCGATGTTCGCCGATGAAGTTCGAGTTGGGATGAAGCTTATCGCTACGCGTCCTATGGGGGAGTTAGCTCCGATAAACGTCTATCTCTCCTCTATCGTCGACGAGACTATAATCGAGGATTTAGAGGAAATGGGGATAAATTTTGAAGAATTGGAGAAGATGAAAGATAGAGCAGTAAATACTATAGCAACACCCAATATAGAAGCCGCCAGAGTAATCAATAAATATCTACCCGACTATGGAGATTGCTATAATCCTTCAGAACATATAGCATTGACCACCGATGTAACAGGGCCGGGCATCTACGTAGTTAAAGAATTAGCTGAAAAATCGAAAACTGTAATAAGAATCGACGAAATACCCCTGCTCTTCCCTAAAGCCGCGGAGTTAGCCACCCGGCTCTACATAATACCCAACGCGACGGCTGGAACTAACGGAGCTTTCATCCTCGTAGCTCCGGAGACTGTAGCGGAGGATATAGTTAAGGACCTCAGGTCCAGAGGTTTAACCGCATCAATTATGGGTGAAGTAGTTGAAAAGGGAAGAGTTGAAGTAGAGGCTCCAAAAACTCTCAGAAAGTACGTAGCCGATCAAAGATTACTCAAAGAGTTTAAGCTTATAGGTGGGTAGCCTTGAGTAAGGAATGCGCCGCCCGTACTATATTAGTGTACGGCGAGGTAAAACATGTGGGTTTTAGAAGATTTGTATGGGGATTGGCGAAGAGACTGGGGTTACGCGGCTACGTGAGTAATCTCCCAGAGAACGGTGTTAAAATATACGTTGAGGGAGAACCGGAAAAGATAGAGAGGTTCGAGAAGAGAGTATCTCAAAATAAGGTCTATAAGGTAGAGAGGATAGAAGTCCGAGAAAGTGAGTGCAGAGGAGTTTATAACGACTTTATGATTATAAAGTGCGCCAGTGAAGCTGGACTTTACGGAGAGGGCTGATTAACATTTACGCTCAAGCGTTAATATCTTTTAGAGAGGGGTTTGAAGCCGCTATCTTAGTGGCGATTATCTCCTCTTATTTAAGAAAGATAGGTGAAGATAGGCTTGTATCGCCGCTGATCGCAGGCTCTATGGGCGGCGTGTTGCTGAGTATGTTAACTGGCTTACTGATATACGCGTTCTACACAGTCGCCCAGGTCGGGGAGCTGATCGAGGCGATTAGCTCTTTTATCGCGGTACTAGTGTTGACGAGTGTTATCTACTGGATGAATAAAAAGGGCGGCAGAATAAAGCAGGAGATAGAGATGAAAACTAAAGAAGCTGTAGAGAAGAGAAGCGTGCTACCAATAGCTATATTGGGCTTCATCGTGGTTTTCAGAGAGGGAGTAGAAACTGTTTTATTTACTCTCCCTCTGATATTCGCGGAGCCTTGGAATACGGTTATCGGGGTATCTTCTGGAATATCATTCAGCGTCGTCTTGGCTTATCTAATCTTTAAGGGAGGTATGAAGCTAAGCCTTAAAAAGTTCTTCCAGTTGACAAGCCTACTCTTGATTTTCATCGCAAGCGGTATCTTAGGCTATGGAGTACACGAACTTATAGAATATGGAGAGGAGAAAGGTTGGAATCTAGGCTTGTTAGCCGAGCCAGCGTACGTACTTCCGATAGGAGAGGATAATCCTTTCCATCATAAGGGGGTTATAGGCTCGATTTTAGCGGCTCTCTTCGGGTACGCGGTTAAAATGGAGTGGTTGAGAGTTATTTTCCAGTTCTCGTATTTGGCGATAGGTATCGCATTAATAGCGTATACACAAAGAATTAAACGATAGGAACGTTAACTTTAACCGTGACTACTAGCTCGTAATATCCCTCTTTTTTATTAACTTCTATAGCTCCTATATCAAATCCTTCTATAGTATCCTTTATCGCTTCAACACATCTCGGGATATCGGTTAACACTATCAACGTATCTCCGGGAGAGAGCTTAGCTATAGCCCTAGAAACTTTGATTAAGGGCTCCGGACAGTCTATGCCCCTGAAATCCATCACCTTACTAACCA
Source organism: Thermofilaceae archaeon (assembly GCA_027017165.1). GTDB lineage: Archaea > Thermoproteota > Thermoprotei > Thermofilales > B69-G16 > B69-G16. Next base: position 1,719 of record JALURF010000060.1, on the reverse strand, counting down.
TTCAACCACCCGCCACGCTTAGAATTTTAGGTACTCGCTTTATCTCCCCCATTATCCTCTCGTAGATCTCTAACGCTAAATTCTCATCGGTTAACCCGTCGACGATAGCCCTACCATCTCTAAACAAGATTACTTCATAATCATCGACTCTGATCTTAGCGATATAGGGCGTGGCTAAGACAACTCTACCCGTTTTTAAATTAACTTGGGAAAAATCCTTCGTATTAACTATCATTTTCTCTCTGGGATAAACCTGCACCGCGTTTGTACCGCATATTCTTTTAGCTCTAGAAAATTCTTTTAATTTTAGAAATTCGAAATTCCCGGCGCCACAGGTGGGGCATTTAGGATTTCTCGATATTTTCACCTTGTCGATGCTCAGCCTTAAGGCATCAACTATTATTAAATCGCCGACATTGCCTATGCCCAATAAGTGTTTGAGAGCCTCAGTCACAGCCGCCGATACTATCAGATTTACAGTCGTATTCACCACTCCTAGAATATTACAAACATCCCCTACCTCAGGCGGAGGATTAGGTATCAAACATCTAAAACACGCAGTCTTGCCTGGCACTATGAGCATTGTATTGCCGTACCACCTCTCAACTCCTATAAAAATCCAAGGTTTACCGTGTTTAACCGCGGCGTCGTTTATCAAGTACCTGATAGTGAAGTTATCCGACCCATCGACGATTAGATCCACGTCTTGGATCAACTCTTCTATATTGCTAGAGTTCACATCGGTTACAACCGGCTCTATTTCAGTCACCGAAAATATTCTCTTTAAATTGTTAGCGCACGCTACGGCCTTCGGCACAGCTTCTCTAGCGTCTCGCTCCGTTAACAGGTGTGTTCTCGGTATGTTGCTTATGTCGACGAAGTCTCTATCTATAGCTCTTATAAAACCTACACCGGCACGGGCCAATAACTCAATGGCAGTACTACCAGTAGCACCACAACCGAAAACCGCGACTCTGCTCTTCAAGAGCTTGACTAGTCCTTTAACTCCTATCTCCTTAACTATAACCTGTCTAGAGTACATTTCGATTAGCTTGCCTACGTTAACCCGCATTTAGCTTCCCATAAAATAACTGTGTTATGGGTAATATTGGTATCGGCCCTGGCTTTTAATGGTTTACTAGGCATTTTTATATACTAGTAATAATTTTATCTACTAGATGGAGGGAGAAGTAGTTAAAGTCACTCGAAACTATCAAGTTACAATTCCAGCTTCTGTTAGGAGAAAGGCGGGAATAGAAGAAGGAGATCTAGTTAAAATCTGCTATGATGAATCCGAAGATGTTATCAAGATTTACAAATATAGGAGGAAAAGGTTGACTGTAAAGCTCGGCAGACCGCTCACAGTTGAAGAGATGGAGAAAGCTGTGGAGGAGGCTTTAGATGAAGCTCTTACTTGATACTAACGTTCTAGTTTACGATACAGTGGAAGATTCTCCTCAGCATCTACTAGCCGCTAGGCTAGTAGATAATGCTAGAACTCTATATATCACCTCGCTTGTGGTTTTCGAATATTTGTGGATTCTCTTGAAAAAGCTAAATTTAAACCCGGAGTTCGCTAAAGCTAAGTTGAAAGAATACTTGGAAGATCCTAGAACAGTTTATGTATGTGAGGATCCGGGTTTGCTAGAAAAAGCTTTGAAATACATGGTGGAGGATAAAAGCCCGCCTCGAGAATTAAATGATTACATAATACTGTGT
>JALURF010000059.1 GCA_027017165.1 Thermofilaceae archaeon | reverse complement strand
GAGGAGAAGGTTAGAGAGATAAAAGTGTTAAACTGGCTGGTTAATAATGCTGGTTTTGGATTAGGAAAGCCTCTTCTCCAGCACGGTGAGGAAGAGTTAGAGGAGGTTGTTCTAGTTAACATGGTTAGACCTTTGCAGTTGATTATTCGGCTTATCAGGCATATGCCTAAGGGAGGCGTGGTGGTGAATATTATAACCTCAGGCGTCCACTTAATGCTTAAGAATTTGCCGTCTTATGGCGCGGCTAAAATGGGGCTTTACTATGCTTCTAGGATTCTAAGAGAAGAACTTAGGGATAGAAGTATCCACCTGGTGGACGTTTTCCCGGGCGCTACTAGGACCGAATTCTTTCAAAGGGCGGGGGTGGATACTCCATCGTTTACCGTATCTCCGGAGAGGGTGGCGGAGGATATTATTAAGGCTATCGAGAAGAAGAGAAAAACTGTTTATACTCCCTTCTTCTTGAAGGCATTATCAGTATTTGGTCCGTTACCTCTTAAGGTGTAGTAAGCTAAGCGTTAGCCTTTTTATCCCTATAGTAGTTTTAGAATTATGCCGTATAGGAGGAAGAGTTGGCGAGAGAAATTCGAGGCTAAGAAAAAGCCTGAAATTGTAGATGATCCGAGGGGCAGGGGTAAAATGCTTATTCCTACTCCTCGATTGGTGGATTCTCTTATAAGGAAAATTCCGCGGGGCAGACTCGTAACTACTCGGATTTTAAGAGAGAAGCTGGCTAGGGATTTTGGCGTTGATCTCGCTTGTCCTCTGGCGACTGGGTGGTTTATAAAAATCGTTGCTGAATGTGCTGAAGAAGAGTTGAGGAGTGGAAAGACTTTAGAGGAGGTTACTCCATATTGGAGGGTGTTGAGGCCTGACGGTAGTTTGAACGAGAAGTTTCCGGGAGGCGTAGAGCTTCAGGCTGAGCGTTTGAGAAGTGAAGGATTTAATATTGTAAAGAGAGGTAGGAAGTTTAAAGTTGAGAATTTTAAAGAGTATCTCTGGATTTTCAAGTAGTCGGGGAATTATTATATAGGATATTGATATTCAATATTTGGTGGTTTGAATGGTGTACTCTCCGATCGAGCTTTTAATATTCCTGGCATTGATAGCTATAGGCTTGATACTGATAATCTTTGTAATTAAATTATTAATAGTATTATTGCCAGCTTTCATCGTGGCGGCTATAGTCTATTTTATAACGAAAAACCTGATGTTTACTGGTGTCGCTTTTTTGATAATAGCGGCTATAGCTATACTAAAGAAACTTTAACATTATCTTTATTTTAGCTTCCTACTAATGCTTGTTTCTCGACGTGCGCCTCCAGAACGTCTATGCATAGGCTTAAGAAACGGCTTGCCGAGAGTATCATCGCGTCGGGCTCGTATATTTGTTGTTCAAAGCTTAGGAAAAAACTAGTATACAGGTTGCTCACGGCTTTTACGGCTTCCTCGCTGTCTTCTTTAAAAGCTTTAACTGCCCATTCGAAGCTTTTTTCTAAATAATTGAAAATCTCCAGCAGCCTATTAACGTCTAGTCTATCGCTTTTAGATAAGATATAGCGGGTCACCGATACGAGAGTATCTCCCATTTCCTCGAGACATTTGCCGTAGGTTTTATAGGGTAGGACCAGAACGGTCTCCTCAAGCCCCATGTTTAAAGCAATTCTCCTCCCTTTAATGGCTACTACGGCTTGCCTGCCTAGGAAGAAGTAGAATTTATCCAGTTCATTATCTCGTTCTATTATGCTTTCTAAGATTTTCGTGTTTCTACTAGCTATTCCCTTTTTCAAGTCTAGGATCATAGAGCGGACTATATTTTCCATTCGTTCAAGAGTTCTTTTGATCGGTATTTGGGATTCGTCGATTATAACTTGTAGAATTAGCTGGTCTGAGGATTCCTCTACTATTTCAAGCCCGCTAAGCCTCAGCAATACCCTCCTAACTTCGTTTCTCAATTCCTCGCTTAAATAGGGTTTTTGATGGATTACTATCGTATTATAGCCAGCCTCGTAATAAGCTATTAAAAGTCTTTCAATACCCCACGTCTCCTCCTTTTTTACTTCGAGAGTCGCCGTTCTCTCTATCAACTGTGGTTTTTCCTCGAGAGCATATGGTTTTATTCTTATAGATCCGTCGTCTAAAAGCTCCAGTAATACTTTTTCGCCCTTCTCGAGGCCGCTGCCGAGAACCCACTCGCGAGGTAGGGAGACTATAAATGTCGATTTTCCGGTTTTTTGAATAGATCTTATATATGCTTTCTCTTTCATCGATATCCCTGAATATATTCTATATAGTAGGTTTATAAATCTATATTCGGTATTTACCAAAAAGGTTAATCCTCCATATTGAATATACCATACATGGGGAATTATAGCGAAAAGCTCAAAGACCCTCCTCTAGGACTCTCGTTTAACGACGTCTTATTGATACCACAGTATTCCGACGTTAAACTGGGCGAAATAGACGTTTCTACGCGGCTAACCAGTAACTTAAAGCTTAAAATCCCCATTCTAAGCTCTCCAATGGATACCGTTACTGGTCCTGAAATGGCGCATGCCATAGGAAAAATGGGCGGTTTAGGAATACTGCCCAGAAACCTGGACCTCGATGAGGCTCTAAAAGCTATCGATAGGTTACATGAGGAAGGATTGCCGATAGGAGTCGCTGTTGGACCTTTCGACGACGATAAGGTAGCTCGACTCGCCGAGAAAGAAGTTGATATAGTGGTTATAGATACTGCTCACGGTCATAGCAAGAACGTGCTTGAAGCCGTGAAAAGGTTTAAGGGCGAATACGGCGTCGAGGTTATGGCTGGTAATGTAGCTACAGGAGAAGGAGCTGAGGCTTTGATAGAAGCTGGCGCTGATTCTCTAAGAGTGGGAATAGGTCCTGGACATGCTTGTACTACGAGAGAAGTAGCTGGGGTAGGAGTTCCCCAGTTGACCGCAGTGGCTTGGGTTGCGGATGTAGCTTCTGAATACGGAGTTAGCGTAGTTGCTGACGGTGGAATAGAGAAGCCAGCGGATATCGTTAAGGCTTTAGCCGCGGGCGCCGACGCGGTTATGCTAGGCTATCTATTAGCCGGAACTGATGAAGCTCCTGGAGAAGTTTTGAGAATTTCCGGTAAAGCGTATAAGAAGTATAGAGGGATGGGGTCTAAGGGAGCTTTGGCTTCTGGTTCAGCTAGGTATGGCGAGTTTAAGAAAGTGCCCGAGGGCGTTGAGGGGTACGTGGAGTATAGGGGTTCTCTCCGCGAGGTACTAGAGTACTTAGTAGGCGGGTTAAAGCAGGGGATGGGGTATCTCGGCGCTAAAAATCTTGGAGAACTTAAAGCTAAAGCTAGATTTGTCAGGATAACCCTGGCTGGAGCCGGAGAGAGTAAGCCTAGAGGAATTATCCTGGCTGATGAGCTATGGCTGTGATAGAGGTAGATGAATTATATACTCCTAAAGGCTTAATTGAGAAAGCTAGGCTCGTAGTGCCCAGCTTAAAGGAAGATTTATGGTTTAAGAGCGGAATATACCCCGGGTTTTCAGACTGCCACGCGCATCCACATGTGATAGATGCTGGTTTAGAGGGCGGTCCTTGGAGGAACTACGTAGAGTGGATGTTAAAGCGAAAGCTTAAAGTGAATGAGAAAGCTTTAAGAGAAGATTTAAACGCCTGTACTAAACTGTCTAAATTGACTTTAATGCTTTCTCTCCTTCAGGGGGTAACGTTAATAGCTCTTACTGGCAATTTCAGAGCTAATTTGAGAGCTGTCGCCGAACTCCGAGAGAGGCCTAGAGTCGTAGCGACTCCTACGATTATAAACATGAATGGATGGGACCCACTGGATAGAATACTTCCGGTACTGAGCTACGTGGAGACTTTAGATACGGGAGAGACTTTTAAGCTAGGAGTTTTCTGCCATTCTCTAAAATTCACACATACCTTTGAAATAGTGAAATGTTATAAGCTGGCTGAAAATAATGGATTGGTTTTTGCCCTGCACTTAAGCGAAGGAGTTAGAGAGCTCAGAGAACTGGCTAGACTTCTGAGGCTTCCGGGGAAAACGAGGGTTATAGGAGTCCACTGTATAGAAGAAGAAGATTACAAATCCCTAGGAGTGAAAGTTGTCCAGTGTTTATCCTCCAACCTAGCCTTATACGGGAGGACTCAGAGAAATCTAGAAGTGGTAGAGGGATTTGGAAGTGACTGGCCGCTCCTCTTTGGCGGCTTATTTGAAGATCTCGCGAAAGCGTTGGAAATTCATGGTCGTGAAAAAACTCGAGAAATATTGGAGAAGGCTAGTGTAAGTGGCTATAGGCTATACGGCGTCGAGCATAGAGGTGACTATGCATTTTTTGATGAAAAATTGGAGAAGGTTCTTAGATTAAAGATTCTGCCCTCCTACGTCTTTGTTAGGGGAAGAGCTGCCGTAGTTGAGGGTTGGATCAGCAATTTTAACTATGATAATCTGCGCAGAGTTGTAGAAGCTTATAGAAAGTTTCTTTTAGAAAAATATCCTTCCGGGGGAAGCTCGGAGTGGAAAAAATAATAGTTCTCGATTTTGGATCTCAATATACCCATCTTATAGCTAGGAGGATAAGAGAGCTTAAAGTTTATAGCGAAATCCTGCCCTTTGACGTGCCGCTTGAAAATATTAAAGATGGAAAGGTGAAGGGAATTATTCTCTCTGGAGGACCGGACAACGTCTATAGGACCGATGCCCCTAAGCTTAGAAAAGAAGTAGAGGAATGGCTTCTGAAAGGCAGAATTCCGGTTCTCGGTATATGTTATGGTCATCAACTACTCGCTTACTTATTGGGAGGGAGGGTTGAGAGAGGAGAGAAGGGAGAGTATGGACGCGCTGAAATAGAGGTGGTTGAAAAAGACGAGTTGTTCAAGGGGCTTCCCGCTAGACAGGTTGTATGGATGTCTCATGGAGATTGGGTGTCTAAAGTTCCTGCTGGAGCAGAAGTGTTGGCTCGATCGGAGGAGATAATAGCGGCTTTCAAGCTAGGCAAGTTTTACGGTGTACAGTTTCACCCGGAAGTAAGGCACACTCAGTATGGGAGAGCCATTTTGAGCAACTTCTTATTCGAAATTTGTAAGTGCAGTGGTTCATGGGATATAGGGGATATAGTAGAGAATATCGTGCGGAATATTAGGCGGGAGGCGCCTACGGGAAACGTATTGATGGCTGTG
>JALURF010000058.1 GCA_027017165.1 Thermofilaceae archaeon | reverse complement strand
GCTTAGGAGAAGCAGGGCTCTTCGCGGCTTTATGGATATTCGTGCTTCTCTTCACGCTCTATCCGATTGGCATCGTATATTTGGAGAGTTTTAGAATTCCAGGAACAAATCAATATGGTTTAGATAACTATATTACTTTCCTAACTGATCCCTACTACTATCGCTGTTTTAAGAACAGCTTGCTCTTAGGCACGTTAACCGTTATTACAACTTCTTTAATAGGAATACCACTAGCCTATATTTTAGCAAGGTATAGGCTAAAGGGGAAAACGGTCTTCACTGCATTAACCTTACTTCCCATTCTCTTGCCCCCCTACGTGGGAGCTTTTGCTTTCGTTATATTCCTTGGGAAATACGGGACCATAAATCTTTTATTACAGGAATTCGGTTTAATAAGCGAGCCAATAAACTTCATTTACGGGCTTCACGGTATAATATTCGTCGAAACTATTCACTTACTACCCTTCATAGTTCTCAACGTCGCAGCAGGTATAACTCAAATAGACCCCTCATTTGAAGAAGCAGCAGAAGTAGCCGGGGCTTCTGGTTTGTGGAGAACGCTAACGGTAACCCTTCCCTTAACGCTTCCAAATTACGCAGCCGGGGCATTTCTGGTGTTTATCTTCACCATGGCTGACTGGCTTACGCCAATAATACTCGGACAAACCGATTTTCTCGCAACAGTAGCCTATATAAACATAGCCTACCATTTCACAGATATAAAGCGTAAATACATGGGAATTATCGCTACGGTTCTCGCCGCTACCACGTGTATCGTCGCGCTATTATTAGCTAGAAAGTATGTGGAGATGAAGAGCTATGCAGCTTTATCTAAAGGTACTACGGCTGAGGGGAGAATAATTCCAATAAGCGGATGGAAAAAAGCGCTTGCATACTTATACGTCATAGTGGTATCTTCCCTAATATTGATATCTCCCCTCGTGATCACAATGGCCGCTTTTTCGAGAAGATGGATACTGACTCCATTCCCCGAATACTGGACGCTTGAAAATATACGAATGTTATTCATAGAGCTGCCCATGTACATCAGGAACACGTTCGTCTTCAGCGGAGTAGCGCTTCTAATGGGAATTCCGGTGGGAATTGGAGTAGCTTACATAGTCGCCAGATCCACTATACCAGGTAAGGACCTCCTTGATAGTCTATTCACAATGATACTCGCAATTCCGGGAATAATAGTAGGGGTGGGCTATTTGATAGGTTATGGGTCGGAATTGCCGCTCCTGGGGTTTAGCCTGGCACGGGAATGGATAGTAATGCCGCTAGCCTTATGTGTTAGAAGACTTCCGTACTTTATAAGATCGGCATACGCATCGTTTCTACAGTTGGATAAAACTCTAGAAGAGGCGGCTGAAGCCATAGGCGCGTCAAAGCTCAGAGTCTTCTTCACAATCTCAATGCCTTTAATATTAAAAGGAGTATTCGCGGGAATGGTAATGTTCTTCATAATGGCTATGCAGGAAATCTCATCTACAATTTTCCTATATAAGCCAGGCTGGCAGACTATGCCGATAGGGATTTTCTATCAATGGCATAGAGGTACTGAATTCGGAGTACCGGCGGCACTTGCTTTCTTAATGATTGTAATCACGTTTTCTCTCCTAATGATTATAAGTAGGCTAGGTCAAAGAGTATTAGGCGGAGCATTTTCAGCCGCGTAGGAGGCTGGTCGGTATGGCATTTATACAGGTTAGGAATTTAACGAAAAAATTCGGAGATGTGGTAGCCGTCGATCATATAGACTTGGATATCAGTAGAGGAGAGCTGGTAACTCTTTTAGGTCCAAGTGGTTGCGGGAAAACCACTACATTACGCTGTATAGCGGGTTTAGAAATACCCGAAGAGGGGGAGATATCCATAGCCGGTAAAACAGTGACATCAGTTGAAAAGAAAATATTCATACCTCCCTCTAAGAGGGGTATAGGAATGGTTTTCCAGAACTACGCCGTATGGCCCCATATGAAAGTATTTGATAACGTTGCTTACGGATTAAAACTCTTAAGGCTTCCGAGAAGCGAGATAGAGGAGAGAGTTAAAGAAGTGTTGGAGCTAGTCGGGCTTAGAGGATTGGAGAACCGATATCCAACACAGCTAAGTGGTGGACAACAACAAAGGGTAGCTCTAGCGCGGGCTCTCGTAATGCACCCTAGAGTTCTCTTATTGGATGAACCATTGAGCAACCTCGATGCTAAACTGAGGGAAAGAATGAGATTCGAAATTAGAAGTCTGGTGAAGAAAGTGGGCATAACCGCGGTATACGTTACACATGATCAAGCAGAAGCCATGGTTATCAGCGATAATATAGTTGTTATGAATAAAGGCAGGATCATGCAAATAGGCAAACCTGAAGAAATTTACAGAAAACCCGCGAACATCTTTGTAGCCGATTTCATCGGAGTATCCAATTTTATACCCGGTAGAGTTGAGGCGATAGTTGAGGGGCTTAAGGGATTCGTAACAACGGATTTCGGCGAGAAAATCCTCTGTGAGCTGTCTCCAAGGCTGAAAGTGGGAGATAGAGCGTTTATACTGATAAGGCCGGAGGATATCTTAATGTATAGGACAAATCCGCCTGCGGAAAATAGCTTTAAGGCAAAAATAAAGCATAGAGTATACCTCGGCAGCATAACCTACTACTGGGTAGTAGTCGATGACATTGAACTCAGAATACAAGCACCACCGGAAACTTATTACAGCGAGGGAGAGGAAGTTTACGTCCACTTAAAACTGGGCAAGACTATAGCCCTCCCCGAGTAAATCGCTAACTGGCTTAAACTTATTTAAAAGAACTTAAATAACTCACAGCAGTTACTATATTGGATGATGACCCATTGCAGCTCGGACCCGTGAAGAAAAGGTTTCCGGCCTGACATAACTTTTAAAAACAACCCCACCTATAAACAGGCGCTAACATGTACGCGTTGGAGAGGGTCATCGACGAGCTATCTAAAGGCGAGATAGTATTCTACGAATCCCCGAAGAGCGAACTGGGAGATTTAACCACGAGTGCGGCTTTTAAACTGGCAAAAATAGAAAAAACCTCTCCTGAAAGAATAGCCGAGAAAATCAAAAGAGAAATCGAGAAATCCCCCTGGATATCCTCAATCCAAATCGTAAAAGGTTACGTAAACGTTTTTCTCAAAAGACTCCTCTTCACGAAAACCGTGTTAGGCGAGGCGCTCCGCGAGGACTACGGAGCCAGAGACCTGGGGAAGGGCAAAACCATAGTAATCGATTATTCATCGCCCAACGTGGCCAGGCCCATGCACGTAGGCCATTTAAGAAGCACTATCCTCGGAGGGGCCCTTCACAGGATATACTCTCTGTTAGGATATAGAGTAGTAGGGATAAACTATCTAGGAGACGTGGGAACACAGTTCGGCAAGCTAATCTACGCCTATAAGAAATGGGTAAACCTTAGAGCATTAGAAAAAGAGCCGATAAAGGAACTATTTAGACTGTACGTGAAATTCCACGCCGAGGCGGAGAAACGGCCGGAGCTGGAAGAAGCTGCAAAAGAGGAATACAGGAGGTTGGAGGAGGGAGAGGAGGAGCACGTAAAGCTATGGGAGAAATTCAGGACGCTAAGTATTGAAGGTTTTAAAAAAGTCTACGACCTATTCGGCATAAACTTCGACGAAATATCCGGTGAAAGCTTCTACATAGAAGAAGCTAAAAAACTGGCCGAGGAGCTGCTCGAAAAGGAGATAGCGAAAATCGGAGAAAAAGGGGAAAAGAAAAACGCCGTAATAGCGGACTTGGAAAAGTGGGGTTTAAACCATCCAGTCCTCCTTAAAAGCGACGGGACAACGCTCTACCTTTCTCGCGATTTAGCCGCGCTCGTAGACAGGTGTAAGAAATACCGCTTCCACAAGGCGATATACGTGGTCGGCAGAGAGCAAGCGCTCCACTTCAAACAATTATTCAAAATAGCCGAGCTCATGGGGCTCCCCTGCGGAAATCTATACCACCTCTCCTTCGGCCATCTAAGACTCCCTGAGGGCAAAATGTCCACGAGGAAGGGAAGAGTTATCTTCGCCGAAGAAGTCCTCGAGCGCGCCGTAAACTTGGCTAGAGAGGAGATTAAAAAGCGCTGGAACGAGGACAGGCCCGAAGACGCGCTTAAAATAGGCGTAGCCGCCGTAGCCTACGCTATACTAAAGAGCGAACCGGAGAAAGATATAGTGTTCAAATGGGAGAAAATACTATCATTCGAGGGGGAGACCGGCCCCTACCTACAGTACTCACTGACCAGAGCTAAGAAAATACTTGAAAAAGCCGGCGTCGAGCCCAACGAGCTCTCCGAAAACTTCACGGTAAACAGCTACGAGTGGGAATTAGTGAAAGCCATAGCCAGGTTCCCCCTCGCGGTACTACAAGCGGCCGAGAAAATGCGCCCCCATCTCCTCGCGAAATACGCCTTCTCCCTAGCGGATATCTTCAATAAATTCTACGAGAAATGCCCCGTACTGAGGAGCCCTCCTGAAAAACAGGTGTTAAGGCTACTACTGGTAAAAGCCTTCTACAACACCATGAAGAAAGCACTTTACCTCTTATTGATACCCGAGCCAGAGCAAATGTGAGGGGCATGCTCGTATTAGGAGTCGACTTGGCTGGAAGCGAGAAGAGGAATACCGGGATATGCGTAATGGACGACCAGTTAAACGCCGAGACTTTCATAGTGCACACCGACGAAGAAATACTCAAAGTAATTGAAGAAATAAAACCCCAAATAGTGGCTATAGACGCCCCTCTCACCCTCCCCCACGGCAGAAAAAGCCTAAAACGTAGGGAAAACGTGCACTTGAGGGAGTGCGATAGAAAACTGTTAGAGATGGGCATAAAATTCTTCCCCGTAACCCTAGGGCCGATGAGAAAACTCACCGAGAGAGGGATAAAACTCAAAGATAAAATAGAGAAAATGGGCTACAAAGTGATAGAAGTATACCCCGGGGGCGCTCAAGACCTCCTCGGAATACCCAGGAAATCGAAAGGCGTAAAAACGCTCCGAAACGGACTGCTAAAACTGGGGATAAAGGGGATAAGAGAAAAAGCTTCAGCCGATGAATTAGACGCCGTCACGGCGGCATATGTGGCGATCCTATACCTAAAAGGAGAAACCCTCCAGCTCTCCGGGAAAGACGGAACCATAGTAATGCCAAAACCCCGA
>JALURF010000057.1 GCA_027017165.1 Thermofilaceae archaeon | reverse complement strand
AAGAAAACTGCTAAAAGAGTATGAAGAGCGGGAATTATCTTTACTATGCGAGAAACTGCTGGCGCATGTCCAAGTAATCGATAATTTTAAAGTGATTATTTCTCAAGTTGAGATGCCACTAGATAAAATGTTGAAGTTGGCTATAAAAATTATTAAAAGCGATCCTGAATCTATGGTATTTCTATTCTCGCCCAGAGACAAGAGAGGACCTTATACAATAATGTTTGGAGAAGAGGTGGTTGAGAAAGGCTATGACGCTAGAGTAATAAACACGTTGTTGATAGAAAATAAATTGCTAGAGGGTAAGGGGGGAGGAAAAAGAGACCTTGTAAGAGGGCATGGCAGGTTATTAGTACCCGCTGATAAAATCTTAGAAATACTTCAAAAACAATGATAAAAAATCTTCTTTCTAAAGAATTCATAAATGCCTGTATAGATTATAAATACCTTTTAGATCGGGGATATTACTGGGAATCAGCCTTAAATTTCGTAGTTTCACGCTATCGACTAAGTAGAGAACAGAGAAGCATAATGCTAAGAACGATATTTTCGGAGAGAGAAATTGAATCACGGTTAAATAAAAAGATCGAGCCAGAAGACTTAAAGGAAGTAAGATTAGCTATCGACGGTTTTAACGTCTTAGCGACTATATCCACGGCTCTACTAAACCTACCTCTATTTTTAAGCCTAGATGGCTTTATTAGAGACGTAACTTCTCTCTTTAAGCGTATAGTTAAAGATCATACTATCTATACGGCTTTGTATATTCTAATTCTGTACTTATCGCGAATTGAAATGAAAAACGAGGTAATTTTTCTATATGATGCTCAAGTTAGCGGAAGCGGGAATATAGCTCTATATACGCGAATTTTAATGAAGAAATTTGATATTAAGGGAAGAGCTCACGTCGTGAAACGAGCAGATAAAACCTCTATGCTATTCCGCGGGTACGTAGTTGTCTCTAGCGATTCTGTAATTATAAAACTCTCTGAAAGAGTCGTGGATTTAGCCAGTCTAATAATTAACGACTTATTAGCGCCAGTCGAAGTTTTCGACATGAAGGATATAATACTGGGCCAAGATACTATTAAATAAGCTAGGTATATAATACAAACTACGTGAGATTGCTATGAGAAGGTTATCTCCTCGCGAGTTTCGCAGACTTGCTGAGAGAATGGGGTTACAGATAGGCGAATTAGAGGACGTTGAAGAAGTCATTATAAGGCTTAGAGATAAAGAGTTGGTTTTTGAAAACCCCAGAGTTACTATTATGAAGGTTCAAAATGAGACGTTATATCAAGTTGTTGGTACACCTGTTGAGAGACCTGTTCAGAGAGAGGAAAGGGTAGAGCTGGAAATTACAGAAGAAGATGTCCAGTTGGTTGCGGTACAAGCAGGAGTCTCAGAAGAGGAGGCTAGAAAGGCGCTTGAAGAAGCCGGAGGGGATCTGGCCAAAGCCATTCTGTTATTAACCTCGAGGAAGAGTAGGGGCTAAAATGGCGTATCAACGTCTTGTAAAGAAAATGACTATAGAAAACCTGTGGATGTATATATTGAGGTTGCTTATTGAGAAGCCTATGTACGGTGGCGAGATAATTCAAGCATTGAGAGAGAGATTTGGGATCAAATCCGCTGCCGTAACCATATACGTTGTGTTATACCGAATGGAGAGAGAAGGGCTCATTAAAAAAGTGAAAGATAATGGAAAAAGAGGAAAACGAAATGGAAGAGCCTACTATAAGCCAACGGTAAAGGGTATGAAAACTCTTGAACAAGGCTTAGAGTTTATAAAATCTACATATATGAAGTTGCAGGTGGGTGAGAGAGATGTTAACGAGGTTCAAAGATAAATTTGATAAAGTATTGATACTCCTCGCTAAACCTTTTATCCGGCGAGGAATACCCCCTAACACTATAACTCTTCTGGGCTTGCTTATCGCCTGGTGCTACTTATTTGTAGCATTAACTAAGCCATTTTTATTCAGTATAACGCTACCGCTACTCTTTATTCTATCTGCGCTAATGGATGGTATTGACGGGGTGGTTGCTAGAGCGAAAAAGAAAAGAACTAAAAAGGGCGCGTTTTTAGATTCTGTCATAGATAGGATTGTAGATAGTATATACATCGTTTCATTATACTTTTTGGATATATTGACTATCGAAGAGTCTTTTATTCTACTGGTTGGTAGTTTAATGATAAGCTATACGAGGGCTAGAGCGGAATCTTTAGGCTTATCTTTGGCTGCTGTGGGATTTGCTGAAAGAGCTGAAAGAACTATAATCACGTTAGCGATAATAATTGCCTTTGTTGCTGGGATACCGTCATTTTTCTTAAATATGTTGAAAGTAGTCTATATAGTGGCAGTTTACCTAACCTTTCTGTATAGGGTATACTACACAGTTCTACACCTGAGGTGAATATAATGATTGAAGTGGACGGAAGCATGGGAGAGGGAGGAGGGCAGCTCCTCAGGTATAGTGTGGCTCTTTCGGTTCTTTTAGGACAAGATTTAAAGATATACAATATTAGGGCTAAAAGAAGGAATCCGGGATTACGTCCTCAACACTTAACCGCTGTTAAGACTATAGCGTCTTTAGCCAAAGCAGAAGTTGAAGGACTTAAAATAGGGTCTAAAGTTGTCGTTATAAAGCCTAGGGAGAGGCCGAAAGGAGGGAAAATAAATATTGATATAGGTACTGCGGGAAGCATTTCTCTTCTCCTCCAAGCGATTCTTCCAGTACTTTTCTTCGCGAGAGATAATAGTGAGGTTGTAGTTAAGGGCGGTACCACGGTGAAGTGGGCGCCACCCATACCCTATATGCAACACGTATTAACTAAACTTTTAAGTTTCTTCGGCGCTAATGCTGAGATAGAACTCTTGAGGAGAGGCTTTTATCCGCGAGGTGGAGGTATAGTCAAGGCTAAAGTGTTTAAAGTAGATTCCTTAAAAAGCGTAGTTATGAAGCCCTTCAGCAATATCGAGAAGATAGAAGGGATATCGTACGTGGCTAATTTACCAGTACATGTTGCCAAGAGACAGGCAGCTGCAGCTAAAGATTTGTTAAGCAAAGCTTATCCCCATGTACCTCTTCGAATAGATATAGATTATCGCACTCCAGCCATCGGGAAGGGAACTGGGATAGTATTATGGGCTGTGACAGATCAAGGAGTATTAGGAGCTGATTCTATAGGTGAGATAGGGAAAAGAGCAGAAGCAGTTGGCGGAGAGGCTGCCAGGAAACTTGTAAACGAGCTTAAAGCTAGAGCGGCGGTAGATGAGCATGCACTAGACAACTTAGTGATTTATATGTCGCTAGCTAGAGGGACTTCAAGAATTTACGCGCGTGGATTGACTTCTCACGCAGAAACCGCGCTAAAACTATGTAAAATGATAGCTGGCGCTGATTACAGGGTAGAAGAGACGGACGGAGGGGTGATAGTCGAGATTAAAGGTATAGGGCTAGGATCTTAACTTAATACATACTTGATCGCCTATATCCACTTTTAACTCCTCGGCTGCATTTCCTAAGTTAATGCTTATTTCAAGCAGGTTTTCGCTATCAATTATAAGCACCATTTCGCCTTTTTCGGCATAGCCGAAAGATTTAACTAAGCGTAATTTAAGTTCATTTCCACCGATTTCGACTAATACTTTTTCTCCAATTTCAACATCGAGAAGTTTTAAATCATTAGCTGAGATATTAGTTATCACATTACCGAAATCATCTATGTGTACTATTTCTCCCTCTATAGATCTATTTTTTATTTTTGCCCGTGAAAATGAGGGTACAATGTAATCTTCTACACTTCTTCCTACCCGTTTCACGCTATACCCGCGTGCTAGATACGCGGCAGTCGGTGCGAAGATATCTCTTCCATGGAAGGTATAGGATATTTCTCTTCTCATAAACTCTGGGTTTTCTATCATGTATACTTCCTTTATCTTATCTTCCTGAGCTGCCATCATCAAAACTCCGTTATCTGGTCCTACGAAGTAGTAATTTGTAGTTTTTACAACTATGGGACGGCGTTGTGTTCCTACTCCAGGATCAACCACTACCACGTGGATCGTGCCTCGGGGAAAATACTTGTAAGCGCATTTTAAGATAAATGCGGCGGTTCTTATAGAATACTTGGGTACATCGTGTGAGATGTCCACTATTACTGCATAGGGATAGATATCTAGTATCACACCTTTCATAGAGGCTACGTAATGATCTTTTAGCCCGAAATCCGTGAGAAGGGTGATTATCTTGGGCACGTAATTTCAAGTAGAGAAACAGTAATTTAACTTTAACTAATATTGGAACATAGTATGTTTAGTTTCACCGTAAAAAACGGAGATAAAGAATATCTAGTATACATCTGTCCGATTAAGAACTGTACTAAATTAGACTATTACTTGGATAATATTGCAGAATTAGAGAAAGAAATGGAAGCCTCCATTGTCATAGTACGCAAGGAACTAGCGCCTTTCAAAAGGTTTCTCCAAATAGCCTGTACAAGCGCCTTAAATAGGTTTCTTTCCAAAAAAAGTATTGCCAAAAAGCTTTCGATTGAAATACTTCTAAACATAGCAGGAACTAGACAGATAAAAGACGCGATAAAAAGGATAGTTCCCGTTAAAGAACTCGAAGCTTTAGCCATAGTAATTTCGCCGAAAAAGAGGAATCCTCTGGAAGTAGCTAAACGGTTAAGAGACGTCCTAGAATGCGGGGAGACGTGCTATGAATTTCGAGTCGATAAATCACTTTTCAATAAGGTCATGGAAATCTATAGCATATCTGAGGAGGAGATTATGTGCACATATGCTAGTGACATTTTTGAGGCATTAGAGAAGTGTCTTATTTCGAGAACGGCAATGCTCTATATAACTAAATGATTCAAGACCTACGTCTTGCCTTTTGTAGAGAGAATATATGTCTATCTTCTAACACGGAGATTCCAGCATAATCCCCGATTATCTCTATTGCGATTATTTTATCAGGTTTAGTTAAATCGACCTTTCTATCTAACTTGGTCGCGATACTTTCTATAAGTTCTTCTCTCCTCAAGTCAGTGAGTCGTTTTCTAATTACGATTTTATAGCTTTCATTTCTTTTAATACTCTTTTCAGCTAAATTTATGGCAGTTTTTGAAATCTCCTCGATACTGGCTTTTACTACCACCTGAATTGGAATTATTTTTAAAATATACCTGAATTCCCACGGCCGTTC
>JALURF010000056.1:1097-5266 GCA_027017165.1 Thermofilaceae archaeon | reverse complement strand
ATGAATGCTCCCTTACCATCATCGACTAAAGTTTCGCCGAAATAGATACGCCCTTTGGTAACTCTCTCCAATCCCGAGATAAGCCTGAGCGTGGTTGTTTTCCCGCAGCCGCTCGGCCCTAGCAATACCAGAAATTCGCCATCCTTAACCTCAAGAGATAACTCATCCACTGCAATTACGTCTCCGAACCTTTTCGTGACATTTTCGAGTACTATTGAAACCATGAGGCTAACCCCGTTACCTGATCTCTATTTTTCCTAGTCTTATTTTCATTAAATGTTCTCTAAATATATAATACACGACCATGGGCGGAATGGCATAGATAACCGAAAGCGCACACGCGGATCCATAGTCTATTGCTAAGCCTATCTCGCCGGGATTATGTACGAAAATAGAGGCTAGCCCTAGAGAGATGGGGTAGAGGGGCTCTGAGTATATCATTATAAGTGGAACTGTGAAATTGCCCCATCCACTTAAAAAGCTTAAGAAAGCCACCACCGCCAGTCCGGGCCCAGCCGCCGGAAGGACTACTCTAAATAGAGTTGCAAGATAATCACAACCGCATATCCACGCCTGCTCTTCTATCTCTCTAGGTATATGATCAAAGAAGCCCTTTATAATCCAGATTTGAGTTGGAATAGTTCCCGAAGCTATGACTATAGCTACCCCTAACAGGTTATCTATTAAGCCTAGAATCTTACCAAGTCTGTAGAGAGGGAGCATTTTAGATGTCATAGGCATGAAGCCTATTAGTAATATAGCCGTCATTAGAAAGTCTTTTCCCTTGAATTCTAGTCGTGATAAAGCATAACCAGCAGGAGCGCTTAACAACACGGTTATCAGCATCGTGGCAAAGCCTATGAATAGACTATTCGCTATCCACCTAGACATGTAGATCGGATGAGCGGCTGTCCCTGTGCCCCCCGTACCGCGTTCTCCAGTAAAGACTCTAATAAAATTATCTAATGTTATTTCTTTAGGTATCTCTAGATATGGCCCTCCTCTCGGGTTAAACGCTGTGATAAAAAGCCATACTAGCGGTGTTAAAGTATAGGCAAATAGCAGGAATAGTATCACATAACCTATCGCAGTAAAGCTCGGTTCAGCTATAGTCTTTAATATCTTCTTAGCCATTATATACCACCCATCTTGAGCTGGATTAACGTTATTATGAATACTATGATTGCAATTATGAAACCGATAGCACAGCCGAAGCCTAGTTCAAAATCGCTGAAAGCCTTGTGATAAGCGTAAAGAGCTATTATCTCCGTTCTATAGTCGGGATAGGGGGTGTCTCCCGTAAACATATAGGCGTAAGTGAAGTCATCTATATCTTCTTTGAAAATCAGGATCAAGGTGAGTATTAGAGGGTACTTTATTAAAGGCAAAGTTATCTTTCTGAATTTGAACCATTTCGATGCTCCGTAGATATCCGAAATCTCGTAGTATTCCTTAGGTATGCTCGTCAAAGCGGATACCAACACTAGCATGGCTAAGGCGTATCCAGCCCAGCAATTGATCGCTATTATGCTCTCGGTAAGTCTTTCGTACATCCAACTCTGCGGCGGTAGGTTGAGAGCTACCAGTATACGATTAACAGTTCCATAATCCGTCTCCAGCATGCTCAACCATACGTATGAGTGTATGGCTCCGGGAATTATGTATGGGAGGAGGAATACAGCCGCCATAATTCGTTTGCCTTTGAACTTTTTAGAGGTTATGTATAGGGCGGCGGCTAAGCCGAGCATGAAACGTATAACTAGTGAAGCAAGACAGTAGTACAGTGTGACTCTCATAGAAAGCCAGAAGTAGCTATCGCTGAAAGCTTCTATATAGTTTCTCAATCCTATGAAGCTGTAGTTTAGGAATTTTTTCCCTATAAGGGCCATATCTGTAAAACTTATCCAAATAGTCCATATAGTTGGTATCAATTGAAAGATTATGAGAATGGCTAACGCGGGGATCATAAACAAGGTTAAAGTTAGATTTCTTACGTTAACTCTAACCCAATTCTTAATTTCAGAAAACATAATCTCAGCCTGTAAATAAAAAAAGATGTTATGGTTTTTCTTTAACAGCGTCAGCTCCCAGCTCCTTAGTTACAGCCGCGGCGAACGCCTCCATGCACTCCTCAGGCGTTTTTCCAGCAGTTATAAGCTCTTTCTCGACTGTTTCCTTTAGGAGAGATAGGTACTTCCTAGCGCCGAGAGCTAAAGGCTTCGCTACTCCGTACTTCTCCATAGCTTCAGTATTCCATTTTAAGAATTCATCTTTAGCATAATCTCCTATCACAGCATCTGAACGAGCCACTAGGTGACTGGTCTTGTAGCCCCAGTCGGCCATGATGTCGGGCTTAACTAATTCTTTAAGCAGTTCGAACGCTAAGTCTGGGTGTTTACTATTAGCCCCTATAGCCCATGAATAGTCTCTTATAGCCACTACGTAATCTGGGGCTCCTGGAGTTCCAGAACCCGGTATATAGGCGTAGCCGACGACTTCTTCTCTATTCGGTATTTCGTAAGCCATTCCCGGACCCCATTTCTCGCTATAGCACCAAGTACCGTCGACCATTATGGCTAGCTTGCCCTCCTGGAAGAGCTTTCTCGTATCCCATTTCTCCAGTATTAGCTCTCTAGGAGTTACCTCGTAGGTGTAGAAAGCGTCATAGTACACTTTGAACAGGAAGAGGATTTCTTCGCTCTTCACTATGAATTTACCATCAGCAGGGTCATAAATCGTGCCTCCGGCGGAGTATATCGGTATTTGGATTTCTCCGCCATAATACGGACTTAATGGCGCCTTAACTTCGGGAACTTTTTCCTTAATTATTCTAGCAGCTTCGAGGACGTCTTCCCACGTTTTGGGCTGCCAAGGTACCGGTAGTCCAACTTTTTTGAATATGTCCTTACGGTAGTATATCATTACTATAGCTGCGTCGTTGGGAACTGCGTAGACTTTACCGTTATAAGTAACCATTTCTTTATTAGCCTCGTAGAATTTGCCCCATTCATCCCATTTCTCGACGTAAGGCGTCAAGTCTAACAAGTAGCCAGCTTCCACCATGTCAGGTATCATATCGGGCCTTACCCAGAAAACATCTAGAACAGTGCCAGCCGCTAAAGTCGCTATTAGCTTTTCGTGGTAACCCTTATGGGGCGCTGTTAATATCTTAACTTCAACTTCTAGATTCCTCTCTTTGAGCATTCGTTCTTTAAATCTTTCAATAGCGCCGGAGTCTCTGACGAAATCGGCCCATAAACCCGCTTTAGTGAAAAGTGTTAGTTCGACTTTTTCAGGAGGCTTTGGCGCGAGGAAGTAGTAGGCAGCTATTCCACCGACGAGCAACACGAGGACTAGAACAATTATGAGCGCGCGTTTCATTTTCTCACATGAAGATATTATTAATATTTCTTAATAAATTTTCCCCAATACCTATATATCGATCCTATGGAAGTCCGTCAATTACGCTGATAGAAATCGCGTAGAAAACACATAACGTCCGGGAAATCGGTGATTATTCCATCAACTCCGAGCTCCCTGGCTTTAAGAAAAGCTCCGATATCGTTAACAGGCCATGTGTAAACTTCTATACCCATATTATGTGCTTTTTCGACGTATGAACGCGTTAATAGGGACAATTTAGGAGATACCTCGATTACTTTAAGCTCCCTTGCTATCTTTAATGGTTGTAAATGTCCTGTCAAGCCAAGCTCCAATTGAAGATTTTCACTTTTTATCAGCTTTAAGAAATTTCTTATTATAGGCCTTCTTCCAATTACCCTTACCTTATCCGTTAACCCCGCAGATACTATAACTCTGAGTACTTGATCCTCATAACCAGGTTCTTTAACGTGAATTCTAAGCTTTGAACAGAAATTTTTTCTAAATAGGTTTAATACGTCTTCTAGAACGAGAATGCGTTCGCCGTTGAGCAGAGTGTATTTTGTTAAGGTTTTGAAATATAGCCTGCCTACATAGCCTTTCCCATTAGTTACTTTATCTATTCTATTATCATGGATAACAACTAAGCGACCGTCTTTTGTTTTTCTAATGTCAATTTCTACGAAATCTACGTTCATAGCCATGGCCAGCTTGATTGCGCTAGGAGAATTCTCTGTTGTATAGCCTGAAGCTCCTCGATGAGCTACGATTTTCATGATGGCTTCTTG
>JALURF010000056.1:0-1087 GCA_027017165.1 Thermofilaceae archaeon | reverse complement strand
TTAACATATGGTTAAATTCGACTAATAAGTTTTAGCATCTTTTCTTTTACTCCATTCTATCATCATCTTAACACATTCTTCTTTTAAAACTCCACCAAGTATTTCTACCCTGCTGCCGCCTAGCTCTTTCATTTTCTGATTTGATATGTGGAGTTCTCTAAATCCTAGAGCCACGGCGTCTTCTATCGAAGCCCCGTAGACTATCATGTCGGCGTCCGCCCAGTGTATAGCTGAGAAGCACATTGGACAGGGTTCACACGTGCTGTAAACTATACAGCCTTTTAAAACGTGCGTTTTAAGTTTTTTAGCGGCTTTTCTAATAGCGTTAATTTCGGCGTGAGCCGTAGGGTCGGGATCCATTAAGACCGTATTATGGGCTTCCGCGATTATTTCTCCGTTTTTAACTATTACGCAGCCAAAGGGTGATTGCCCTTTTTCTATTCCCTTTTTAGCTATTTCTATAGCGCGTCTCATCATCTTTTTGTGGAATTCGAGATCCAAGAAAGACACCTTAAATCTCTATAGAGGTCGGGTAAATAAGGATTATTCGATCGTGTACTGGAGGGGTATTTTAGTAGTCTCCTTAACGGTATCTAGGACTACACAGGTGAGCGTCTTCTCTACTCCTTCTATCTTCCTCAGCTTATCCACGATGAACTTCCCGAGTTCGTCTATATCGGTTACGCGTACTTTAAGCAGTATATCCCAATCTCCTGTTATTATATGGGCTTCCTGAACCTCTGGGAGTGCAGCTATCTTCCGGGCTACCTCTCTTTGGGAGAGTTTTCCCTGTTCTCTAGTTTCGTAGGAGAACGATATAAACACAAACGCCGAAGTTTTTAAACCCAATTTTTTATGATTTAAGATCGCCCGGTAAGCTTTGATAAAGCCTAGCTTCTCTAACCTCTTTATCTTAGTGTATACAGTGGTTATCGGTGTATGTATTTTTTTCGCTAGCTTCTTTACTGTGATTTTACAATTCTCCTGTAACTCGCTTAGTATTTGTAAATCTTTCTCATCAAGAGTCATTATGTCGCAAAATATTCAGCAGATTAATTAATTTTACGCTCTTCTCCCTGCTGTATAT
>JALURF010000055.1:4565-5294 GCA_027017165.1 Thermofilaceae archaeon | reverse complement strand
GTATAGGCTTAAGATAGTCTTGCCCACGGGAGATGTTATCGAATCTGAAGCGGCTTACGCCACTGTTCACGTAGTAGCGGCTAAGACTAGCGTAGACGGGTTGATTGAAACTTTTAAAAATTTAAGAGAAATTCTTATAGGACAAGAGCTACTCTCGAATTTCCGCCTCGTTCTAGACTTTTGTAGAGGCTCCGCCAGCGTAGATACATGTCGTCAATCTACGGTTTAACCGTGTAGTATATTCTTCTTCTCCGCGAGCCTTTACTCTCTAATCTTACGATCTCCAACTCCCCTATTTCACAAGTATTTTTAACATGAGGACCTCCATCCGCTTGAATATCTATACCCGGAATCTCTACAACTCTAATTTTCTCCACTTCCGGAGGTAGCTTATCCGCGAGCTTAACTATACCCGGTATTTTCAAAGCCTCCTCTCTAGGCAGCCAGTACACTTTAACCTCTATACACTTCTTAATTATCTTGTTAGCCTCCTCCACAGCCCACTTCAAAGCGTTTTTCCATTCTTTAACGCCTCGAAGATCGAAATCGTCCCGCGCAACTTCAGGGCCTATATGACCGCCCGTAACCCTAGCCCCGTACTTCTCATAGAGCAACGCGGCTATGACGTGGCTGGCCGTGTGGAGGCGCATCATTCTATACCTACGCTCCCAGTCGATGACTCCTTTAACAATTACGCCGGGCGCTAATGCAGATACATCACCCTTCACC
>JALURF010000055.1:0-4555 GCA_027017165.1 Thermofilaceae archaeon | reverse complement strand
AAAGCCGTTTTATCTAGAAAAACCCTGTTTTCTACGATAGCTACAACTTTAGCTTCAAATTCTTTAAGATAGCTATCCTCCTGAAATAAAAACTCCGTCTCGACTTTTTTCATAGGCTAAATTTTATTTCTCAGACGTATATTATTATCGCCATATGTCCACGGAGGATAGAAGATAGTATGGACGCTAAGTACCTAAAAGGCATATTGGAGATGGTATTAACTACTTTTATATGGGGCTCCGTCTCTCTATTCGCTATATGGAGTAAACTACCCTCACCTGTTTTCGTTTTCTACAGAGTTTTAATAGCGTCTATTTTCCTCGCCTTAATGATCATAGCTGAGGGAGAGATGGCTTCGCTAAGAATAGAAGAGAATGTAAAAGTAGTGCTCATATCCGGCGTATTTCTGACATTAAACTGGATATTCTTCTTCTACGCAGTTCTCTTAACCACCGTGGCCAATGCCACGCTGCTATACTACACGGGACCAGTCATAGCCATAACGTTAACGCCGATTATCGCCAAAGAAAAACAGCCGAAATGGGTCGCTGCGCCGATAATCATGGCTATGGCTGGAATACTCTTAATACTATCAGAGGGGCTCTCGGCGGGGAATCCCCTCGGATTGTTCTTTGGATTATTAGCTGGTTTTTCCTACGGAGTTTTAGCGGCTATTGGGAAACTGGCGAGTAGCCGTAACCGCCCCGAGATAATAGTTTTCTACCAGTGTTTAGTATCGATATTTATTCTAGCCCCGTTCCTCTTCATCACCGATTACTCCATAGAATGGATAACGCCTCTAATTCTCCTCACAGTAGGAGTAGTCCATACGGCGCTAGCGTTAAGACTTTGGTATGATGCTTTGAGAAATATACCTATGTCCTTAGCTTCCATACTATCCTACTTAGACCCGGTATTCGCCGTATTCTTAGCGTGGATTTTCCTAAACCAGACGCCAGCTTTAAACACTATACTTGGTGGATGTCTAATAGTCGTAGCAGGTATGTTAACCACCTTGCTCTATAATATAGGCCGTAGCTAGAGCGAAGCTTTGATATAATTAAAAGATACTATTTCTAATCGACGCACATGGAGAATTCGAATAAAACGGGGTATAAACTTACTAAAAGTCTCGAAGATTATATGAGAGCTATATACATCCTAAGTAAGAGAAGCAAAGTGGTTAGAGTAAAGAATATAGCCGAGATGCTGAAAGTAAAGCCTTCAAGCGTGACATTTGCTCTCAGAAAACTTTCAGAAATAGGATTAATAGAGTATGAGAAACACGGATATGTAGATCTCACCGAGGAGGGATTAAAAATCGCGAGCAAGCTCTCAAAGAGATACCGTAGCATCGAATACTTTCTAGAAAGCATTTTAGGTCTTCCGAGGAAAATAGCGGAAATAGATGCTTGTAATATGGAACATCATCTACATGATGAAACCATCGATAGAATAAGACTTTTCGTTAAGTTTGTTGAGGAAAATCCTAAAAGAGTAAAGTTGATAGGCGAATTTTTAAAATACTATGAGAAAAATCTAGATGAGTAACATAACTCTCTCCGTTGAGAAGTCCTATTTTAGTTATCGTTGTTAGTAGTGGGTAATTTTATAACATATATAGATCTTGCAATATAATTATCGAATGTTATTTGTCTATTTCCAACTTCAATAACATAGGAGGGTTTTTTCCTCAAAAGCTTTAGCCTAGCACCGGGAATGAGTCCCATACCGGTCAATCTAGAGAGTATGTTAAACCTGTCCATAACTATGTAGCTTATTCTTCCCTCATCGCCGGGCTCGAGCTCACTTATAGCATATACGACACGAGAGATTTTTTCTCTCTTTTTACTGCAACATCTCCCTGGGGGTATTCTCTTTCCATGTGGACACATTTTGGGATGCCCTAGCAAAGTACATATTGCTTCCTCCAATTCTTCTGTGATCGCGTGTTCAACACTACAGCTTGCTTCTTCAAATACTTCCTCCTCCATCCTAAGCACATCTAAGAGTAAGCGTTCTGTCAGTCTATGAAGTCTAACAATTCTCTTGCCGAGTTCTTTACCTTTAGGAGTTAACGCTATAGTATCATCTTTAATGAATGCATAACCTTTAGACAATAATAATTCTATAACATCTCTATCAAATTCTTCAATATTAATCATCTTATTCTCCTCTTCCACTAATATCCATAGGTTTTTCACAGCATCTTCTATTTTCCTATTCTCCATTCTACTCACCTTTTCTTGAAACCAATGGGAAACTATAACCACAATTCGGACAACATATCAACTTACAGGATTTGGAAAAAGGGCATATTCCACAACTACTTTTACTCTCTTGTTTTTTAAATCTATATCCGCACAGAGGACATACTATCATTTTTAAAACCCCAGAAATAATGTGAGAAGATTTACAAAATAACCTGTTAAAAAGGCTAATGGAATTATTAAATAGAGAATTGCTAATGCCGTTTTCAATCCTCTTTCTTTAATCATTGCCGCGAACTGCGCTATACAGGGTACAAACAGAGTTATAGTCACCATAGCCACTAAAGTTTGTCTCTTATTGAGGAATCCGCTGAGTTTAAGATCATAAAATCCGGCGGCTCCATAATCTCTTCTGAAAAAGCCGTAGAGAAACGCGACGGCTGCTTCTCTAGGAAGTCCTATCCACGTGGTAGGTATAGCTAATATCGATATTACTAACTCGAAGACCCCTGTAATTCTACCTAGCCATATCAATACGCTTGCTAGAACGAATAGAGGAATAACCTCTTTTAAATACCATTCAAGTCTAGTCCATGTTTTCAATAATACATTTTCTACTCTAGGGAGGCGGAGGGGCGGTAGCTCCATTATGAAGAAGGGGCGTTCGCCGGGAAGGAGTTTTGATGCTGAATAGGTAACTATCGAGAGAATTGTTAAAACCACTATCATCCATAAAAACAAGCTAAGGAGGTCAGGGAGTAAACTCATAATAACTCCGAGCTGAGCTGAGCATGGTATACCCAGCGCTAGGATTAATATGGTAAGTAATTTTTCTCTTTTGTTTTCTAGTGTACGCGTTGTTATAGTAGCCATGGTATCACATCCAAACCCGAGCACTAATGGTATTATGGCTCTACCGCTTAACCCGATTTTCTTAAGAAAATTATCGATTAGCAGCGCGAGTCGCGGGAGATATCCCGAATCCTCTACTATCGAGAAAGCTATGAAAAAGAACGCTACAACGGGCAGTATTATCGATAGCGCATATCTTAAGCCTAGCGTGATTATGCCATATTCTCCTCCTATCAATTCGTAAATCCAGGGGTGAGGGAGGTATTTTGCTAGGAGATAGTTTACGCTAGGATTTATAAATTCCTCGAAAACACCCTCAAGATAGTCGACGACTATTTGAGCTCCTAGCAGTCCTACAAAAATATAAAAGAGGATTAAAGTGAAAAAGAGTATTGGAATACCCGTTATAGGCTTTATCATTAATTCACTAATTTTATCGGAAATTCCCAGAACCCTATCACCCTCCTCTAATACCTCTGCCAAAATAGAATCGGATATCTTTTTATAATTCAATCTTAAAAGATATAACAGCTCTACTCTCCCTATTCTAAAACTTGAAATTCTATGAGCCTTTTCAACGCCATCAGCCTCCCTCGAGGCTATTAGTTTTAAAATCTCCTCCTCGCCTAATAACGCTAAGATAGACAACATTCTTCTCGAAAAGATATAGTCGCATTGAAGCATCTCCTCACAAGCTTTAATTTTCTCCTCTATCCAGTCGGGAAAACGGACGTATACCAGCCTATCTTCGGTCCTCCTATTCAGCAATGCCAGTATCTCTTTCTTTAAGTCCTCTATACCTTCCCCAGTTACCGCAACTGTGGGTACTACAGGTATTCTAAGCTTTTCTTTTAGAAGATTAAAATCTATGGATAGATTCATCTTCTTAGCTTCGTCTACGGCGTTTACCACGAGTATTGTATTAAGACCCGCATCAAGTAGCATGAGAGTTAAGGGGAGCATTTCTCTAATATTTTTAGCCTCGACGACGTGGACTACTATACTGGGCTTAATTTCTAAAAGAACTTTGAGGGTAACGTACTCTTCTTCCGTAGAGGGTATTAACGAGTATATCCCGGGCGTATCTATAACTAAAATTTTTCTGCCATTTAAATCCATCTCTCCAACCGTTATCTCAACAGTCGTTCCAGGATAATTCGAAACCCATGCATATTTGCCCGTAAGTCTGTAAAATAGAGCGCTCTTGCCGACGTTAGGACTGCCTACGAGAGCTATTTTTACTCTACCATTTCTTCTAAGTTCGTCAAAGCTATGGCTGTGCATCTTACCGCCGTTGAAGCTTTACCATTTTTAGATTGTTCTAATATTTTTAGATTAATCTAATATTTATAGCTTTCTCAGCTTACGTGTTTAAAATCTTAACCAGCTAATGCCGCCTTGCCTATGCTAACCAATCTACTCGGCGGCGAGCTTGCCGGGAAGAGAGTTAAATGAAAGTATTGGGTTAAAAATCGTAAATAATACATTATAT
>JALURF010000054.1 GCA_027017165.1 Thermofilaceae archaeon | reverse complement strand
CTCTATAAGCCTGGGCATGCACACAGATGAGAGCGATATAGACATAACAGTCTACGGGGCTCAGAATTACCTGAAAGTTCTCACGACGATTAAAAAGATAGAAAAAGAGGGTTTACTGGAAATTTCGAGGAGGAACATTATCGAGTATCTAAAATGCAATACTGGATGGTTCTGCGGGAAAAGATTTGTAATTAACGCTGTTAGGTTATATTCGGAGATAAAAAACGGTTGTGGCTTTAAGATTAGAGCGCCAGCGCTGATAATATGTGAGGTATTGGAAAATTCGGAGGCTATGTTTAGACCCGCAATCTACTGTGTTAAAGTACTAGAAGTGTTAAAGGGGGATCTGAGAGCTGATAAAGCTAGAGAACTAGTTTCTATGATAGGTTTATACAGGAATATCGCCAAGAAGGGAGACCGATTAATAGTGAAAGGAATGCTCGAAGAAGCGGTCGACGACGAAGATTATTTGAGAATGGTGGTCGGCACTGGTTTAGAAGAGGAATACATCGGTATTGTGTTAAAGTAGCTTCTTTTCTATGATCTCCTCTATTACCTCGGGAATTTCGCTTATCTTCTCTATGACAAAATCGGCGAATGGGGATATCTCCGTATCTTTCCTAAGTTTCTGAACGGTCCACAGCCCCGCTTTTTTAGCGCCTTCTACATCGGCTACGGGATCATCGCCCACGTGGACAGCCTCGGAAGGCTTGACTCCGGCCATATCCAGGGCTATTCTAAATATTTGTGGTGATGGTTTTTTCCATATCACGGCTTGAGAAACTATAACAACATCTATATAGTCTAAGAGATCAGCCTTTTCTAATTCTCCATACACCGAGTCATAGCTTCCGGCGTTCGAAATTATCCCTATCTTAAAGCCATAATTCTTCAATTTCTCAATAGTTGAGACTGCGTCTTCTTCTACTTGATAACTCTCCGTCCATACCTCGACCACAGTTTTGTAAATTGAGTTTACTAGATGCGGGACCGGGCTTATCCCGAGCCTCTTTAACAAAAGCATGACCCTGAATAAATCCCAGTACTCTTCCTCACCCTCTCGGTACGGTATAGAATCCCATAAATTAAAAAGTTTTTCAAGCTCTTTACGATCTACGCTATAGCTCTTGCCCAGCTCTCTATACAATCTTTCCACGAAATTACGTCGCAGACCTGTATCATAAACTAGAGTGCTTCCCATATCGAAGAAAACAGCTTTAACGACCATAGGCATCTTTACATAATCATCTAGTTAAAATTTATGTCTTAGCTGAACCTTAAAACTCCCGATATTTCAGATAGTGGTGTATTAGGTTGAAGCTCGAAGATAGAGATTTCGTAGAAACTGTAGAAGGCTTTTTCTTCTGTATAGTAGGCTATCTTCACCCGCCCGACAAATACACCGCCTATTTAAAGTATATACCCTCAAAAGCTGGCAAATGGGGTACAAGCATTAGATATGAGCGAGCGCTAGAATACTATCACGCTGTTAAAGTCTACGAAACAATTAGATTCCTTGAAAGGAAATATCCCCACTACGTCCACTACTGCCCGATAAGACACATAAAAATATCGATGGTCCCACGGGAGGCTATTAAGAAGTACTACAGCGCTAAAGAAAGACTTAAAGAAATCTTAAAGGAAAGCAAGGACCCTCTAGAGCGTGAAGTCGATGAGCTCGTACACTTTCTCTCCGAGATGAGCGGATTAAGGACCCATGATTTTGGAGTGACAGGATCTATACTAATAAAAATTCACAATCCAAATTTCTCTGACATAGATCTAACAGTTTACGGAGCAAGAGAATCCTTTAAGCTCCGAGAGGCTATGGAAAGCCTCAATAGGGATTCTCCCGTTAAAAAGCCAGGCGAAGATAGGCTTAAGGAATGGGTAAAGGCGCTATTCGATCGCTTTAAAATACCCTCGAAAGATGCGAAGATTATAGCTCATAGAAGATGGAATTATGGTTTCTTTAAAGGGAGATACTTCTCCGTACATCCTGTTAGAAAGGATTATGAAATAACGGAGAAATATGGGGATAAGTATTACTTCCCAATCAAGACCGTGGAAGGCGTTTGTACTATAAGCGATACTAGCGAATCACTCTTCCTCCCAGCGATCTACAAGGTGGAGAATGTGAGAGGGATTAACGTTGAAATCGAAGAAATAGTTTCCTATGAAGGAATCTTCTCTGGAATAGCTTTTGAAGGCGAAGATATCAAATTTAAGGGGAAACTGGAAAGAGTAGAACCTAGAAGAGGCGAACCCTATTACAGAGTGGTTATTGGAACGGCGGAAGTACCGGACAACTACTTAGTACCGGTGGTCTCCAGCGATGAAAGCTAGAGATAGAGATGCCCCTGTTAGCCGAGAAGGTATAATCTTTAGAGTTATAGGTTACGACCATCCATCCGGGGCGTATTTCTGCGATGTAGAATACGCGCCCGATACGCTTTACAAAAGTAAGGATAAAAGGGCATTAAGAAATGGCGGGAAGACGATGTACTATAAATTCTACTTTGATGAAGGGCTCAAATTCGTTAAAGAGAATTTCCCCCACTATACGATATATAGTAAGGTCTTTAAAAGGCGTGTGGTCGGGATAAGTGAAAGTCAAATTGCCGAACTTAGGAGGCCTGATAAAAAGTTGCTACAAATTTTTGAGGAAGACGAAGAAAATAAGCTTATAAATGCTTTAAAGAAAGTCCTTGAAAAAATTTTGGAAATATCCAGCTTAAGGTTAACCGACTTCGGAGTCTTCGGCTCGTTACTCCACGATTTCTATAATGTGAACTATAGCGATCTAGATTTCATAATCTACGGGGTCAGGCAGACTGAAGAGCTCAGAGAAGTTCTAAGAGAATTGTATAGGGATCCTAACTCTGGCTTTAAAAACGAATACGAAGCCCCTAATCCTCCAGATTCTAGGTATAAAAGGTTTCGCCATTTATCGTTAAAGGAGTATATGTGGCACCAGCGCAGGAAAATGATATACTCTACCTATAGTAAAGCTTGGAGAATTCTCAAAATGGAATTCGAACCCGTAAAACGGTGGGATGAGATATCGAACGAGTACCCCAACCTAGCTAACGTTCAAAAAATAGGCTTTGTAGAAGCGATTATCGAAGTGGTAGATTCTTCACAATCGTATTTCATGCCCTCAGTCTACAAGGTAGAAGTTCTCAAATCGCATGGCATGCCCTCTCCAATAGAGGTGGACAAGGTAGTTTCTTATGTCGAGGAATTTAGGTTGCAACTTGAAGAAGGAGAGAGGGGCTACGTGCGCGGATGGCTTGAGAAAATAACCACTAAAAGTGGTGAAGAGAGATACCAAATAACGCTAACTTACGGCCCAAAATATTTCGATCAAGTACTTAAAATACTCAAGCACGTTTAACGAATTTACCGATCCCCTTCCTAGCTCCCGGTTCAGAAGCCACGTAAGAAGCCAGTAACATGCCAAAATAAACTGCCTTTTCTATTTCCTTACCTTCTAACAGTTTTTTAATCAATCCAGCGGCAAACGCGTCACCACAACCCGTAGTATCTAAAATTCTTTCTTTAAAAAACGGCGGATTTAACGGTTTACCGTTAATTTCTACGCCACTTTCACCTTTAGTTATAATAACATGGTTAATACCCATACCCAGTAAATTATCTAAAGCGACTCCAGAGGTATGCAATATTTTCCAACTCTTCGAGTTTAGCAGTAAAATATCGACATATTGCAGTACCTTTTTCAATTTCTCAATCCCCAATCTGGCGTAGGGTGTTACAATCCTGTACACCACGCATTTGCCTCTAGACTTTGAATATCTAGCTATGTTTTCAGCAACTTCTACGAAAACTTCGCCGATATACACTATCCTGCTCTCATCTATAGCTGAATAATCGACTTCACCTGGAGATTCCAATGAGAGAGCTAGCTCGTCAACGAAGGGTATAAGTATCATCTTCCTACCATCAACCACTAACACGTAAGCCTCAACAGTCTTCAATCCTTTCTCTACGACTACGCGCGATACATCTACACCAGCATTCCTTAAATTTTCAAGGCAGCGCGTAGCCCATTTATCTCCTCCAGCCTTCCCTATGAACGAAACTTTTACTCCCAGCCTAGCCAGGGCATACGCTACATTCGCGGCCGAGCCTCCAGCCTCTATGTAATATTGTTTAACGATTTTAACTTCATCCCATCCAGGAAGCTCATCTAGAATAAATATGTGGTCTATTGCTAGAGACCCAAAAACAGTAACTTCCGCCATATAAACAAAAAATGTTTTTGCTTATTCTATCTTACTCTCTCAGCGACGCTATAGGCTATAAAACCGTAAATAGCACCGCTAACCATAGCCAATACTAACAATACCGCGAAAATTTCAGGTGGGTAGACGGATCCCCAGAGGAATATATCCAGTAGTATCGAAGGCAATGCTGGCACGGCGCCCGCCAAAGCGGCTTGTAATCCTCCAAAACTCTTGTACTTGCCAACAGCGTATACCATCTCCGAGAATAAGCCTTGGAAAAACGCGTATATAAGTGAGGAGAAGCCGCCTATCTGAGGTATTAGAGATTCGACGAGTCCAGCTAGAGTTTCTCCGAGAATCGCAGAGCCTGGTTTTTTCAGTAACGTGGCGGCGAGCGGGGCAGCCATATACCATATGCCGTAGGTTAGTAGTACGGCGACTGGCTTGCCGCCGATAGCTTTTATAGCGTAGTAGGGTGTCCACGCAAATGCGAAAATTGCGCCGAATAGCGCCGCTACTACGGCTAAAATAGCTAAATCCACCGTAGTGTAGTTGAGCTTCATACCGTTGGATTAAGTTATCGCTTTCTTAAAAATTCTGTCTTTAAGAATCCTTTAGGAAAATTCTCAGAATATTAGGTAAACTATTATCTGAACGAGCATTAAAGTAAAAATAAGAAAATCTAATAAACCGACTTTTAAACATGTTTTTTTACTTTTCCTCAAAGAGAAGCCTCTAAGCTCTGCTGCTATACCAATCCACTTGCCTCTTTCAAGTCCTATGCTTAAAAGTGGCGATAAAAATGAACCCCAATCGGAGGGAGTTAGAGGAATAGTTCTTAAGCCTCTACTCTTCCTCACAGCCTGCACTTCTCTGATGTCGGCTTCGAATATTCTTAAAAGCCTGAGGGAGAGAGATACGGTAAATGATACTTGTTTAGGCAATCCCAGCTCGGATTCTAGAGATCTAAGCAGGTCTCTGGGGTTCGTTAAGGAGGAGAATATCAAAGTAGCACTTAACATTAGAGCGAGCCTAAGGGAGACTTCGATAAAACCAGTGATAGCTTTAGATC
>JALURF010000053.1 GCA_027017165.1 Thermofilaceae archaeon | reverse complement strand
GTACAGGCTTAGAGGAAGGCTTGAAGAAGACCATCGAGTGGTTTATAGGTTAACTTTTTAAATTTTCCACCAAAAGTACACTTATGATTGAGAGAATTTTCCGGGCATATGACGTTAGGGGAGTTTATAGAAAAGAACTCAACGAGGAGATTGCGGAGAAAATAGGCTATGCAACAGCCATAGTAGCTGAAAGCGAAGAATTAGTCGTAGGCAGAGATACCCGATACCATTCTCCATCTCTAACACAGGCGCTTATAAAAGGCATAAACGATGCCGGATGCGATGTCATATTTGTAGGGGCTAACCCCAATCCTCTAGTTTACTACGCATGCTGGAGTAAGCATAAACCTGGAATATACGCGACAGCCAGCCATAACCCGCCAGAATATGGAGGGTTTAAATTCATCAGGCGTGATGGGACAAGTTTCATAGAGGAGTATAGGAAGATTAGAGAGATTGTTTTATCCGAGAAATTCGAGAAATTCAAGAAACTGGGAAGTGTGAAAGAGGAAAGCGTACTAGAATCCTATTTAGAAACTGTGGGTAGATATATTCGAGTAGAAGGGAAAGTGAAAATTGTCGCTGAGACTTTCGGAGGCGCTGTAAACTTGGTTCTCCCTAAGATATTAAACGCTTTCAATATAGAATTTGAAATACTGCATCCCGAAATTAGAGGTGATTTCTACGGATTAAGGCCCGAGCCTAAAGGAGAGAATCTACAACAACTCAGACAAAAAGTGGTTGAGAAGGGAGCAGATTTCGGAGTCGCCTTTGATGGGGATGCCGATAGAGCGGTATTCGTAGATGATAAGGGTAGAGAATTATCGGGAAGCTTGGCGGGAATAGTTTTCACCAAGTATTTAACCAAAGAGGGAGATACCATAGTCCTAACCTATGATACTTCTACTGCGTTAAAAGAGGTAGCCGAGAATAAAGGTTTAAATATTGTATGGTCTAGAGTCGGACACGGCTTCATAGAAGAAAAGGTCAGGGATCATAAGGCGGTTTTAGGCATCGAGCAGAGTTCCCACTTCTACTTCGGCTTTCTCTATCCTTTCTCAGACGGCGTCCTCTCTACTCTCTTAATGGCCAGTATAGTATCTCAGGAAGTTAAAATATCCGAAGTTTTAGAGAAGATAAAAGCTAGGCCAATGGAGAAGATCTACATAAACGCTGTAAACGACCATATAAAGAAAAAAGTGATAAAAAAGATAGAAGAGATGTACCCCTCCGCGGAGAAACTCGAAGATGGAGTTAAAATATACATTGGAGATGAATGGGTGATAGTTAGAGAAAGCCAGACAATGCCAGAAGTAAACCTCGTAGTAGAAGCTAGAGATGAAAAAAGACTTAAAGAGCTCGTAGACGAGTACAGCAAACTCATAGGGAAACTGGTAAAAGAAGCCAGTATATAGAGCAAATAAATACCCCAAGTTTAATAAAGTAAAATGGTAGGATAATGAGCGTAATCGTCCAACTGGAAAAAGAGATTAAAAAAACTCAAGTTCTTATTTTCGCGGGCGGAAAAGCTAAGCGAATGGGTTATATAGAGAAGCCTAAACCCTTGCTGGAAGTCTGCGGGAAGACGCTCCTAGATTTATGTATAGAATACTACAGAAATAATGGATTTAAAGAATATGTCGTCTTGGTAGGGCATAAACATGATGAAATAAGAGAACATCTGGGCAACGGTGAGAAATACGGAGTTGAAATCAAATATTCGGTAGACCCGCCATTAGAGAAAATAGGGAAGGGGAAAGCTCTTAAACATGCTATAGAAACGGGGGTCGTAGATAAGCATAGAAGAGCTTTAATAGCGTTTCCAGATGATATATTTCTAGAGCCAGCTCTTCCCTTAAAGCTTCTTATACACCATTTAGAGGGCGTAAGGACCAGGAATACTTTAGCAACCACTGTGCTCGCGGCGGCGGTGGATTACCCCTATGGAGTAGCTGAAGTAGATGAAAACAATTTAGTCGTAAACTTTACCGAAAAGCCGGTCATAAAGATGTACACCTCCACAGGCTTATACATGTTCGAGCCTAAGGTATACGATTTAATTATAGATATGATCGATATGAACGCGGATAAAGCGCTAGAGTTCGAACAGGTAGTACTGCCGGAGCTTGCTAGACGCAAGAGAATATACGCCTTGATAATACCTAAGGGCACGTGGCTACCGGTAAACACTTTGAAGGAGTTAGAGCGGGCCGAAGCTGTTCTCTCGCAGAGAAACCCCTTTAGAATACTATAAACTACCCCTTTTATACAATAGGATATAGACTTTATTTCCTCCTTGAAAAGTCTGAATCTTTCTGAAAAGCTCATATCCTCTTTTCTCGGCTATTAAATTAGCTATTCCAGAGTAGGGAGTTATCAAGCACACGTCAGCATCAACTCTCGACCCGAGCTCGAAAACCGGCTTTAAGTATTTCCATATGCTCGAAGCTTTCAACTTTTCTCCTCTCGGCGGATCTGTAACAATAAAATCTATATTCCCGACGACGGGCGTTTTCCGAATATCAGCTACGAAGAAATCCACGCTGATGCTAGCGTTTAAAGCGTTTGTCGTAGCAGATTTAATAAAGTGATAATTTATATCTGAGCCCATAGCTTCGATTTTTCTAACATATTTAAACTCTATGGGTATCGTTCCAGAACCACAAAACGGATCGTAAACCATTTCATACTTTTCTCCAGTTATGAACGATATAGAAGCCGCTATAATAGGGTTTAAAGGAGACGGATGTTTAGCCGTGTAGTACTTTCTGATGTGAAGAGGTTCTCTATTTATCTGTTCGGCAATTAGCAAAAACTTCTCTTTACAATCTAAGATTATGCGTAGCACTGATCCCTT
The DNA here is from genome assembly GCA_027017165.1 of Thermofilaceae archaeon. Lineage (GTDB taxonomy): Archaea > Thermoproteota > Thermoprotei > Thermofilales > B69-G16 > B69-G16. Next base: position 2,468 of record JALURF010000053.1, on the reverse strand, counting down.
TTTGCTAATAGCTGTTCTATCGCGAATTCTGATAATCTCCCTAATAGCGACTATCTTCAAGAATTTCTCGCTAAAGCAATCTCCATAGACTTTAACCTTAACCGTGTATTTCGACTTTTTATCGATCAGTTGTTTAAAACTCTTTCGTAGACTAAGCCTAACACTCCTGCTATCAACCGATTCGAGATGGTTTTCCGCCAATACTCTTGAAATAGATTCGATAGTCCTCAAGCATAGTGCTGAATCTATATCGCCATCCACCACTATGTGGGAGGGCGGTAAAGTATATAATATTTTAAAGCCTTTTTCTTCGGCTTCGATTCTAGAAGCGTTCAATATCCCGGAGATCGTCGTCAGTAATAACTTAGGCAAATCGATCCCCATCCTTCAATACATGCCTTGCCATCGTCTCGTCATTTAATTTTATTGAATGAAAGAAGAGGCTGTATATAACTGCAATCTCGACAACTTGTTTACATGTTTTCAACAAGATGATATCTCAAAATCCTCCGCGAAGTTTAATAACCTCTTTTTCAAAGAAAATAACGCAGGTGATTCCAATGCCCGAGTACAAAGTTACAATAGATAGGGACCAGTGCATCTCCTGCATGTCCTGCGTCGCCCTATGCCCCGACGTTTTCGAAATGAATGACGAAGATGGAAAAACACAAATAGTCGAAAAGTACAGGGTTGGAGATAATCTCGGAGAAGGCAGAATACCAGAGGATTTAAAATCCTGCGCCGAAGAAGCTGCCAATTCCTGCCCAGTTACCATAATCACCGTAGAAGAAGCCTAATCTTTTTCTCATTTAATTATTTCTTTAAATTTATTTCAGTCCGCGGCAATATCTTCATCCCAATAGGTCGTAAATGGGGGCAAGTTACATCATCATGATTTAGTAGTACTAACGTAATAAAAACTTTAGCTCGGCCTGTACTAAATATCGATGTTTCACGATGTTTCAACCGTGTTCCATTTTATGCAGTTATGGATTGTTAAAAACAGGAGGTGAATGAGTGTGAGCGTGATAAGAAGAACTTTAAAACGCGCGGCTCCGTTCGTAGTAATAGCTATACTACTCAGCGGTATACTATGGGCTCAAGAGACCGCGGTTGAGAGTATAAAACTGCTAATAGACTCCTATGAAGATCTAAAAGATAAGGTATTTGACTTGCTAGAAGAAGCCGAGGAAAAAGTGAAAATCTATAACGTAACCCTATATGAAGAACTCCGAGCACGCGCCTTAGCAACGTTAAATGAAACCGATAGTCTCGTAGCGAGAGCAGAAGCACTACTCCAAGAGGGCAATTACACAGAGGCTTTAACACTAGTAGTGGAAGCTATAAACAAGGCTGGCGATTTAGTAATATACCTAGAATCTGTCATTCAATCTTACCACGAGCCGGTAGAGGTTGTTAAAGAAGAGGTAGAGGAGAAAACGGTCAAGTACGACAAACTGTTAGCGAAGATAGAGCTTCTAAGAGATAAAGCATTAATCCTATTGAATGCGTCAATCGAGCTTGGATTAGATACGGCTACAAAAATGTTAAACAAATCTCTCGAGCTCCTAGACGAAGCTGAGAAAATAATGTATGAAGACTTCGATAAGGCTAAAGAACTAGTGGATACGGCGGATGATTTAATTGATGACGCCGAGGATATAATAGAGGAAGCCCTAGAGCATGATTTCTCAGAAGAAGTAATCAGCGAAGCCGTGGAAGAAATACTGGATGAGATAGACGATCTACTAGAGGAAATTAGAGAACTCAGGATAAAAATAGAAAAGAGCGATTTGCCGCCCGAAACGGCTAGCGCTTATCTCGAAGAACTAAATAGGTATGAGCAACGGCTACTAGAGCTAAGAGTTGCGGTATCTGAGGGAGTTGACCCCGACGATATACCGGCTATAATGGATGAACTTTCAGAGATTGACAGAGCCTTAGATAGGCTTGAAGACGAAATTGAGCACGTGGAGGAATATGTCGACGAAGTTAAAGATCTGAGAGAAGAAATCGGAGAATTGCTGGCCAAAATAGAGGAGTTAAGGAGACTGATTAACGAAAGTGGTCTAAGCAACGAGACCATAGCTGATATACTAAGCCAGTTGGATCAGTATGAGGCGCAGCTATTAGAGATAAACAAGACGCTTTCGCAAACTCTAAGTCCAGAAGAACTGAAAGAACTTAAGAAGAAGATTTCAGAAATAGAGGAAGCTCTTGATAAAATTGAAGATGAGATTGAGCATGTAGAAGAGTACGTTGACGAAGTTAAAGACTTGAGAGAGGAGATTAAAGAACTACTAGCTAAAATAGAAAAACTGAGAAGATTGATAAATGAAACTGGCCTGCCCGCCAACGAGACAGCGGGTATACTTAGTCAGCTAGACCAATACGAAGCTCAACTACTGGAGATAAATAGTACTCTCTCACACTCCTTAAGTCCAGAAAAACTAAAACACCTGAAGAAT
>JALURF010000052.1 GCA_027017165.1 Thermofilaceae archaeon | reverse complement strand
TGGTAAGGGAGTATTCATACCTCCTCAAAAAAGATATGTATCGATGGTTTTCCAGAGCTACGCTCTCTTCCCCCACATGAACGTCTTCGATAACATAGCCTTCCCGGCGTATATCCAAAAACTACCCAAAGAAGAGATTAAAAAACGCGTACACGAAATAGCTGAGCTATTAAAAATAAAAGATTTACTTGATAGAAAACCTCACGAACTCAGCGGTGGACAACAGCAAAGAGTCGCTCTAGCTAGAGCACTGATGATAGAACCAGCGGTTTTATTATTAGACGAGCCGCTCGCCAACCTCGACGCGAAGTTGAGAGTTTACATGAGAGCTGAACTTAAAAGACTTCAAAGAGAATTTGGGTGTACAACGATCTACGTTACCCACGACCAGGTTGAGGCTATGAGCATGGCGGATAGAATCGTCGTCATGAACCAGGGCAGGATCCAGCAAGTAGGCACGCCGGACGATCTATATAATAGGCCAGCTAACCTATTCGTAGCAGGATTTATCGGAAGTCCGCCTATGAATTTACTCGATTGCTCGATAAATGAGGATTTCCTAGATTTTGGTGTTTTTAAAATTAAAATGCCCGAAAACTGGGTTGCAGCGGTTCAAGGAGTAGAGGAGGCGATATACGGTATTCGACCTCAAGATGTGAAAGTTTACAAAGAGAGGCGTGGAGGAGCGATAGAATTTACTGTTTACGTAGCAGAGCCGCTAGGGGATAGAACAGTATTGACTTTGGCTCGTGACAATTTATGGATTAAAGCGTTGGCACCGCCGGAGTTCGAGGTGGAGATGGGCGATAAAGTATGGGTATGGTTTAATTTTGGAAAGGCTCATATTTTTGATAAGAAAAGCGGAAAATTAATAATTTAATTGGAGAGTGATACCACGAACCCTGGTTCCGATGATGCGTATAGGAGCCCCCCTAAGGAATCCCACAATCTCAGGCGGAGAATAGAGCTTAAAGACGAAATTCTTGAAGATTTAGAAGCTTTTGGACTAACTAGAGTCGAGGCTAAAACGTATGTAACTCTGCTTTCCTTTGAGGAAGCTACTATAAGTATGCTCGCCCGTAGTATGGGACTCCATGTGCCCCAACTCTATGGAATATTGGAGAAGCTCGAGCAGAAAGGTTTTGTGATCGAACAGCCTGGGCGTCCGAGAGTCTATAGGGCTGTTGAGCCCAAGCTAGTACTCAATAGGATACTCCAAGACACCATTAAGAGGGGTAGGCGGCTAGTAAAAGAGCTTTCCGAGGTTAAGAAAAAGGCTCATAAACTGGTCGTTCCTCCAATATGGGTCATAAAAGGAGGCAGGAATATAGCGGATACAGCCAGAGATATTATTGAGCGTGCTGAAATCGATATACTTCTTTCCACAAACCACGTTTTATTAAACAGTCTATTGAAACCGTTGAACAAAGCCAAAGAAAGAGGGGTCCAGGTATTTGTCTCTCTATTCCCCCTCAAGGTATCCAGCCATCTAGTGGAAAAAGCCACAAATGTTGGAAGAGTTAGATTAAGTAGAAGGGGGGATTTCATACTTATAGCCGATTCGTCTACATGTCTCTACGTTCAACACGCTCTCTTCAGCGTTTTAAAGGTAAAGGGTTACGCGCTGCTCACTGAAGAGCCAAGCCTTGTAGATCTATTCATGCACAATTTTATAAATAGGTGGACTTCATCTCAGCCTATCAACGATAATTTGAATCTGAGAGAGCTCCCCAGGACCTATACGTGCCATAGACTGGCTCTAATGGATATAAAACACCTACTAGAGGAGGGATTCGATGTACGGATTGAAATCGACGGATTTGATACGGAAAACGGGTCAAAACGCAGAATTACAGGTATAGCTAAAGAAGTGGTAATGGATCCCGAAGAAGGTATATACAATGTGCTAGTAGAAGCCGATAACGGAGAGTTCGTAAGAGCTGGAGGCATAGACGCTTATCTCGAAGATTTAGCGGCTAGGACTATTAAGATTCTAACTGTGGAAAATAAAAGTAAAACTTAAAAGTTGAAGGATTTCACTCATATCCGGAGGTAAAGAAAAATAATGGACGTGGATTTCGACTCCTTAGACCCTGTGCTGATCGAGCACGCTAAGAAAATAGTGGACGAGGCCACGGCTCTTCGAGAAGATAGGATAAGCTATAGAGTTCTAATCAAGGAATATAAGCCTCGGTGGGAGAGGGAAGCTCAAAAAATAATAAACAAAACCCTCGACAAACCAATAGCCTTACTTGGGAAAGATTCAGGATACGTACCAGCTAAAGGAGCTGAATGGGTCTGTGTCTGCGATCTTCTCGATGGCTCGTTAAACTTTGTCTGCGGGCTTAAATATTACGCTTATAGCGTGGCTCTCGCGCATAAAGAGGATTTCGTCTACGGCTTGGTAATAGATCTGCACGATATGATAGTATACCGGGCCGTAAAAGGGCGAGGAGCCTTTATGAAAAATATTGAAGACGGGACGACAGTGGATCTCTCGAAGATGAGGCGAGAAATACCCGACAGCTACGATATGGAAACCATAAACGTAAAAGCCAAGTTTATAAACTCTATAGACCTCCACTGTTCATCTCTAGAACTCTGTATAATAGCCGGGGGAAGCGCTGAAGTAGCGATAGGCAAGAGTTGGGTTCCAGACATAGCTGGCGGCTACGTGATCGCGAGAGAAGCTGGTATAAGTTTTGTAGATTGGGAGTTTAAGCCTATAGAAACTCTGCCCATAGACTACCAAGAAATAAAGTTTATAGCCGGAACACCCAAGGTCTTAGCCGAGTTGAAGACTAGGATAGATAAAGTAGACGATTTGCTGATTCTTGAATAATTTCATGTTTCCCGATTTTATGGTTTTTTAAATTCAGCAAATATAACAACTATATATCAGATTAATTCCAATACCATTTCAGAATACAGCAGATAGAGTGATTTCAATGGGTCTAGAATTGCCAAGCTCTATAATATGGATCGTAACGGGCCGCTGCAATCTAAACTGTAAACACTGCTATACGACAGTATATAGAACTGAGAGGGAAATGCCTAGAGAAAAAGTATTTAAAATACTAGAAGAAGCAGCCGAGCTCGGAGTAGAACACGTACATTATACAGGCGGAGAACCCCTACTGCTCAAGGATATCTTCGATTTTCTCTCGTATGCTAAGGAGTTAGGTATGGAAGCTAGTATCTTCACGAATTTAACGCTGGTAGATGAGAGGACAGCTAGGAGACTCCATAGGCTCGAAACGGGAGTCTACGCTAGTATAGATGGGCCTAAGAGAGAGATTTACGAGAGCATAAGAGGACGTGGTACTTGGAATAAAATGTTAAAAGGAATGCACGCTCTAACGAAAGCGGGCATACTACCTCATATAAATATAGCTATAACGGAGCTGAATTGGAAGTATGTAAGAGAAACCGTGACTTTTGCTCTTGCACTAGGAGCTTATAGCATCTCAATAATACCCTCCATGCCAACAGGCGCAGCATTTAAAAACAGAGTATATATCTCCACGAACCACTATAAAGAAGCCCTACTCCAAGCGGCCGAAATAGCTGAAGAACTGAAAATCCCTATCTCGGTTTGGTGCACGCCTTTCCTAGGAGCAGTCGTGAATTCTCCATATTTGTACTACGGAAACTGTAGGAGATGGGATGTGATAGATATTACTCCAAGCGGCAGAGTCGTTTTATGCGATGTATTAAACATAGAAGTTGCTAAAATCGACTCAGGATTGAAAAACGCCTACTTAGAAATGATCAACAGTCCTATTTATAATAAAGCGGTATATCCCAAGCTAAAATCTCCTTGTACTTCATGCACTTTAAGCTCTAAATGCACGGGGGGATGCTATGCAAGAGCCTATATTAAAAATGGACAACTGGAATCCCCTGACCCCTTGTGTCCCAAAGTCGCCAGCTTTAAGCCGAGCCCGTGAGTATTACTTTTTAATGAAAAAGTAATACTTAAATACAGGTTTCGAATTATATTGTACATGCACATACCAGATGGTTTCCTCGATCCCCTGACAGCGCTGGTAACTTACGCGGTTTCAATCATTTACGCTGCCTACGCCTTCTACAGGGTCAGAAGAAGCAAAAAATCGGAAGAAATAGTATTGGCATCTGTTCTCGCCGCTGGCATTTTCGCGGCTCAAATGCTCAACTGGCCGTTGCCCGGCGGCACTAGCCTTCATTTCGTAGGCGGCGCTCTGGCCGGCATACTGCTAGGACCGTGGCTTGGCTTTATATCGGTATTCCTAGTCCTACTTGTACAGTGTCTGGTTTTCCACGATGGCGGTATTACCGCTTTAGGAGCTAACGTGTTTAACATGGCGATTTTAGATGTTCTAGCGGGTTACGTCTTCTATAGGCTATTCCCGGAAAAATACAAGTTGCTCGGAGCTTTCCTGGGGGGATGGCTAGGTATAACCATAGCCGGAATCGCGTGTGGAGTAGAACTGGGTTTTTCGGGACAATTCCCCTATAGTCTACAATCCACAGTCTTCGTTATGGGGACATGGCATGCCCTACTCGGGCTTATCGAAGGAGCCATCACATCCGCTGTGGTAAGCTATATTGTAAAGAAGGCACCGCATTTGCTGATGGGGTGAAATTCATGATTTTGAGAAGAGCGTTTTTCCTCATAATAGTTCTCGTTCTAGTGAGCCCCTTGTTCGGGGTTATACTCGCCGATATGGTAGGCTATCACGAACCGCTGGACCTAGCTGCTGAGGCTCTAGGCTTGGAAGATAAAAACGAGGAGATAAATTGGACTCCATTCATAGACTATACCGTTCCCGGGCTACCGGATTCAATAGGTTATATTTTAGCGGGTTTCATAGGGGTAGCGGTGGTCTTAGCCCTAGGTATGGGAATGGCAAAAATCCTGGGTAAGGGGAAATGAGAAGACTGACCACGGCGGTCTTGGAGGAAACAGCAGAAATATTAGATATCTTAAATTCCGAAAATTCTACTCCCGTTTTTAATCCCTCAATAGCTGTACTCTCGGCAATAATTTTAGCTTTTACAGCTTCATTCAGTCGGGAAACGTTAGTTCCTCTTTTTTTAATATCGGCGAGCGCCACTATAGCTTTCTTTCTAAAAATAGATTTAAAACTCTGGATAAAACCGGTAATCCTTACCTTTTTAGCTACAGTTGTGATTTCCGCGCCTCTAATACTTTTACCCGAAAACACGTTCTTCTTTAAACCAGAGATCTCAAGAGTAGAGGAAGCCTTATCCCTGATCCTTAGGGCTACTGCCGCTTCAGCCATTTTCACAGTTTTAATAATTCATATAGGTTGGACAAAACTTTTAGAAGGCCTCCGCGGGCTATACTTCCCCGAAGAATTTGTTTTTCTGATAGGATTCTCAATAAAATATATCCCTGTTTTCCTCCGAGATATCTGTAAGCTGGTGGCCGCGAAAGAGGCTAGAATGTTAAAAGGTTTAAAATATAAAATCGCGTGGCGAAGCATGGCGGCCGTAGCTGGTGAAATCCTCTTGAGGAGTTATGAGAAAGGCTTAAAACTTCACTTAGCTTTAAACGCGAGAATGTTCTACAATGTCACTTCAACTCTACCAAAACACTCTATAAACATCTATGACGTAGTTTTGTTAACCTTTACGGCGCTCGTAGTAGCGGCGGTGATGCTATGACTTATATACTCGAAGTACTGGACGTTCATTTTAGCTATCCCGGAGGAGTAGTAGCTCTAAGAGGGGCATTTCTTAGAGTTAGAAAGGGAGAAGTCGTAGCCGTAACAGGGCCCAACGGTTGTGGAAAAACAACTCTCTTATTGATCGCAACTGGCTTACTGAAACCCGATAAAGGTAGAGTTTTATTCGATGGAACTCCATTAGACGAGCAACTCCCTCAAGCCCGAAAGAGGATAGGTCTCGTATTTCAAAACCCTGACGATCAGATATTCAACTCGACTGTTTACGATGAAATAGCGTTTGCGCTACGCCAACTAGAAATAAAAGAAGAGGAGATCGCGGAGCGAGTCGAAGAAATCGCTGAAAAGCTAGGAATAGACAGTATTCTCAAAAGACCTCCTTATAGGCTTAGCCTAGGGGAAAAGAAGAAAGTGGCGCTAGCCTCCATATTGGTCTATGAGCCGGAGCTGGTGCTATTGGATGAGCCCACGGCGAATCTAAGCTACAAAACCGTTAGTGAGGTAGAGTACATCATTTCGGAGCTTCAAAGAGAGGGGAAAACCGTGGTTGTGGCGTCGCACGACGTGAACTTCATAGCTAGGGTAGCGGACACCGTATATGTGCTGTCCGCGGGCAGGGTTATAGGATTTGGAGAAGCCAGAAAAATACTGTTAGATAAAGACCTACTATCAAGAGCCGAGCTGGCTCCGCCTTTAATAGCTAGAGTAGCCGAGCTACTATTCGATAAGGAGAACCCGCCTCCCCTAACGCTAGAAGAACTGGCAGAAAAATTACATAAACATAAATGAGGGAATTTAGCCTTTTACAGTTCCCCCTATAACTCCTCTCAGATAATACTTATGCAGTAGCGCGAAGACGAGCAGAGGCATCGACATCGCTAAAATCGAAGCCGCGGCCATATGGTCCCACCTGATGTAATACCTGCCTTTCAGCACGGGTATAGTCTGGGTAACGACGAAATTCTCCGGAGATACGAGCAGAATCAGAGCGAAGAAGAAATCGTTCCAAACCCAGTTAAATTGTAACACGGATATCGATATCAATGCTGGAAGCGACATCGGCAATACTATCTTAAAGAATATCTGAAAATCCGAGGCCCCATCTATTCTAGCAGCTTCCTCCACTTCTATCGGCAATGTAGTGAAGAAGTTCCTCAAAAAGAGGATTATCCACGGCAATCCAAAAGCCGAGTGTAGCAGTATTAAGCCTATATGAGTATTCCAGAGCCCGAGCTTAGTCTCTAGCAAGAAAACCGGGAGTATAACCATTTGCTGGGGCAGGCTCATCAACACTACTATGGTCAGGAATAGCATATCTCTCAGCGGGAAGCTGAATCTGACAAAACCGTAGGCGGCTAGAGCTGCTACAAATATAGGAATTATAGTCGACGGTATAGCTATCAAGAAGGAATTGAGGAATGCTCTGCTCATAGGCGCCGTTGGATGCGTCCAAACGGCCCAGTAATTCTCTAATGTGACCGTGAATTTTTCAATATTCCACCAGCCGCCGACTATTTCCTCGTAAGGCCTTATCGAGGCCATGAAAACTCCGATAAACGGTATAGTCCAGGCTAGAGCTATAGCCCAAGCGATTACGTGGATTATTAGAGTTCTTATCTTCATCGCATCACCTTACCATAAGCCTTATAACGTATACGGCGAATCCGAGCGTTATCAATGTCAAGAGAGAGGCTATAGCAGCCGCCGTTCCGTAGTTCGCCGGAATTCTAAAGAAAGCGTCCATGTACATCTCAAACGCCAATACTGTGGACGCTCCTCCGGGACCTCCTAGAGTCGTTACGTAGACTATATCGAAGACTTTTAGCACCCAGAGGACGCTCATCGTAACCACCACTATGGTGGCTGGCTTTAGGAGAGGCACTATTATATGTCTGAATATCTGGAAGCTGGTGGCTCCATCTACTTTAGCCGCCTCTATGAGCTCGTCCGGTATAGTCTCTAAGCCAGCTGAGTATACGACCATGCAGAAGCCGGTCCATATCCAGACAGATCCTAGGATCAGGGAGAAAAGCGCAGTATCCGGATACGCGGTCCAAGTTCTAGCTATCCACCCCAGCCCCGCTGTTCTCAGTATAGCGTTTACTATTCCTGCGTGTTCATCGTAGATGAAGCGTAGAATTATGCCGCCCACCACCATTGGGGTTACCATGCCTATGAAAATCATCGATTTGGCTATAGTACCACCTTTAACATTTCTTAGTAAAACCGCTAAAACTAGACCTAACACGGTTGACAAGGGTACATGGATTAGAATCCACAGGGCGTTGTGAATGAGAGCGCCTCTAGGAGGCGGAGATAGGGGCGGTTTTTCCAGGTTTATAATGCTCTTCCTACTGAAGATTTCGATGTAGTTTTTTAAACCGACGAAACCTTTAGCTTTCCCTGTCCAGTCGATAAAGCTCATGTAGAGGGTGAAGAGCGTGGGTCCGATGACGAAAAGTATTAAGAGAATAAGAGCTGGGAGTAAGAAAAGAAAGGGGGTTTTACGCATACCCTTCTACCCGTTTTTACTCTTTACCTAAAGTTTTCAAATGGCTATCTTTAAGTGTTTCTAATACACTGTCTAGAGCTCCCGGATCTACCCAGAGTAGCTTGAGCTGATCCCAGAAGGTCAACTGGAAGTCGCCGCCGATGGCGTCGTCTAGGTCTGGCACTACTTTAACGGTTTTGATGAAGTCTACTACAGCCTTATCGGCTGGCTTGTAAGCTTCAGCTGGTACATCGGCGTGAGTGCCTAGGAATCCTCCCTGTTTAACCATTATCTCCTGTCCTTTAGGACCAGCTAGGAACTGTAGGAGCTTCTTAGCTTCCTCTGGGTGCTCGGTATACTTCGGTATTATAACCCAGTCTCCTCCAGCTACAACTCCTTTAGCCTCTGGGAATGGGAAGAACCCTAGGTCGTTTACGTCTTTGACTTGTGGCATGACGGTCATCCAGTTGCCCATAAAGTATATCCCATATTTCTCGTTCCACAGTTTGTCGATTTGAGCAGTCCACTCGTCGGGAGTGCTAAAGTATCCCTTCTTTATGAGGTCTGTGAGTTCTTCGAATACTTTCCTAACTTCTGGATCCGTGAAGGTGATTTCGCCGTTTATGAGTTTAACCTGTAGGTCTGGGCTTCCCCTGTTTATTATGAATGCCTCGGTTATATCGGATAGTGGCCATCCTACACCGTCTCCGCTAGCTATCGGAGCCTCTATCCCGGGTATGTTTTTGAGTTTCTCCAATAGGTCTAGGAATTCATCCCAAGTTTTAGGCGGTTTTAATCCGTGTTTCTCGAAGAAAGATTTCTTATACCAGAAGCCGGGTTTAGCCCAGGCTTTAAATGGTGCAGCGTATATTTTGCCATCCACGGTTACTAGGTCTATGTAATCTTTAGGATATTTAGTAGGATCTATAAGATCAGTAACCTCCATTAAATGTCCTTCTTTAGCTAGACTTCGTATCCAAGCAGGCCAGGGAGCTATAATAACGTCCGCCACCGATTTGCCAGCCGCGAATTGGGAGGGCACGCCAACCATCAAACCTTCAGTCGTCTGGTGTACGTGTTTAACTTTAATACCGGTTTCTTCTTCAAAAGCTTTAAGACATTTGAGAAAGTTTTCTTCTTCAGCTCCTCCCCATAGGCTGAAAACCGTTAGTTCCACGGGCGCGGCCGGGGGCGGAGGAGCTAGGAGCGGCGCTATCAGATATACTCCTAAGGCGGCTCCGACTAACAGTCCAATTATAAATGAGACGATTAGATTTGTCAAAATCTTCTTCTCGGCAGACATTTTATCACCGATTAGTGATAAAAAAATTTATCAAGGACTCATATTTAAATCTTATTCATGTTCATTTATAAGGATAAAGAGTTGGTAAATGAGCTGAAAGAAAGGCTCTCAAACCTCGGCCTCAGCCTCTACGAGATTAATGCGTACTTAACACTTCTTAGAGGAGGGATTCTAACGGCTAGTGAATTAGTGAAGAGTAGTGGTATACCCCATAGTAGGATATACGACATAGCTAGAAAATTAAGCGAAAAAGGGCTAATAGAGATAATCGAAGGTAGGCCTAGGAAATTCAAACCCGTAGATCCAAATATAGCTCTTAGAGTTCTCGTAGAAAAAGAGAAAAGGAGACTAGATAAGCTGTGCGGCGATACCCTAAACTTGATAAATGTTTTCGCTCTAAAAGGCAGGTTAGAGGATAAAACTACGTGGGTAGTGGAGATCGAACCGGCGGATTTAACGTTGCCTTTACTTAAAAGGGCCGAATACCAGTTGCTGCTCGCTACAACTCCTCATTTGATAACCGAGCTCAAAGACGAATTGAAAAGAGCTCTGCGAAGAGGGGTTAACGTAACGATTACCAGCTATGGGGATCTCGAAATCGATGATCCATATATTAAGGAAAATGCAGAGCTCCACGTTAGGAAAGCCCCCTCCTTGACGATAGTGCTCGTAGACGCGAATGCAGGGGTCATCAGCGATCCTCGTATAAACTATTCTATATTGACGACAGAGCCTATACTGGTGAGAGCACTTACAGATCTCTTCTACAGTTCTCTAATTCAGACGTCAAAGTGTGTGAATTCTCCCCCGCTAAAGGGCAGATTTACCTCTATATGGGCTATAATACACAGACTTCAAGGAGGAGAGAGAATAAGAGTCAAAGGAGTTGAAGTAAAGACTGGCAAGGAAGTCGTAGTAGAAGGAATTGTAGAAGGCAAAATCCTAGACGATGGCATTGCCTCAATTCTCCTAAGAACTGACTATGGAGTGGTTAAGGTTGGAGGTATCGGAGCTATGCTCGAAGATATTGGAGGAGTTATTTTTGAAATAATCTCTTAAGGTGTCGTTCTTGAAAGTTGAAATCAGGAGAGTTAGAAAACTTGAGGATTATAGGGATATAGCTTTAAGAGGAGATATCAGCGAAATCCTTTCTCTTGCTGGAAAACTTGAAGGAGCCTCCATCGTTCACGTGAACTCCACTTCTTTCGGAGGAGGAGTTGCGGAAATACTACACAGTATGGTCCCTTTGATGGAATCTATAGGACTTGATGTAGAGTGGGAGGTTATCGAAGCTCCTCCCGAATTTTTTAAAATAACTAAACTACTCCACCACGGAGTACAGGGGATGAGCGTTGAGCTGACTGAGGATATGAAAAAGCTGTACTTGAGGATTAACGAAGAAAACGCGGAAAAGCTAGACTTAGATAAAGATGTTGTAGTAATTCACGATCCACAACCTCTAGCCATTAGAAAATACAGAACGAATCATAGCAAGTGGATATGGAGATGCCATATAGACGCTTCTACTCCTTATAAACCAGTATGGGATTTTCTCAAAGATTTTGTAAAGATGTACGACGCCTATATCTTCCACATGCACGAATACCTGCAGCCGGGACTCGATAAATCTAAGGCTCATATCATAAGACCGTCTATAGATCCGTTATCGGAGAAAAACAGGGATATGAACATAGATGAAGTCAATTACGTATTAGAGAAGTACGATGTAAACCCTGAGAAGCCCATACTCATACAAGTAGCTAGGTTTGATCCTTGGAAAGACCCACTGGGAGCGATAGACGTCTATAGGCTAGTTAAGAAAAAGATACCAGACGTCCAACTGTTAATGGTGTCTAGTATGGCTCACGACGACCCGGAGGGCTGGATATACTACGAGAAAGCCGTGAGACACGCTGGAGAGGATTACGATGTATACTTCTTAACGAATTTGATAGGCGTAGGCGATAGAGAGGTTAACGCCTTCCAGAGAGCGGCTGACGTGGCTTTACAGATGAGCACTAGAGAGGGCTTCGGCTTATCTGTAACAGAGGCCCTCTGGAAGGAAACTCCCGTCGTAGCTAGGGGAGTAGGCGGGATTAAAGTACAGGTGATCGACGGGAAAACCGGTTTTATCGTAGAAAGTGTTGAGGAAGCGGCTGATAGAGTTCTAAAACTTCTAAAAGACGAGAACCTGAGGAAAAAACTGGGCAAGGAGGCTAGAAGACATGTTAGAGAAAACTTTTTGATAACTAGGCATGTAAAAGACTATCTGGCTCTCTTTCATAAGGTGCTCGAAATCGCTCAATGATTGTTTACCAAACTTTTGGTAAAATTTATATACTTTACCAATGAAAATGAAACCATGTCGGAATACGCTTTGCTTAAACAGCTCTGCTCTACTCCGGGTCCTCCGGGCTTCGAAGATAAAGTTGCTGAACTCGTGATGAGCGAGCTAGATAGACTCGGCTTCAAGTACAAAGCAGATTCTATAGGAAATATATACGTCGAATTAGGAGAAGGCAGGCCTCTAACGCTTCTCTCGGCACACATGGACGAGATAGGCTTCATGGTCACCTATGTGACTGACGAAGGTTTTCTAAAAGTTACAAATCTCGGAGGGGTAAATCCGGGAACGGCGATAGGCAACCTAGTAACTGTGCTCACTCATGAAGGTGAAGTCTATGGAGTTGTCGGAGCTACCCCGCCTCATCTACTTAAAAATAGTAGGAAAGAGTTGACTATTGATGACTTATTCGTCGATATTGGAGCGTCTTCAAGAGAAGAAGCGTATAAATTTGGAGTGGATAGAGGAACTCCGATAGTATTTCGCAGCTACTTTATCTCAGAGGGGAGTAGCATTATAGGCAAGGCTCTAGACGATAGAGTTGGATGCTATGTTTTGCTAAAGGCTTTAGAGAGGATTGAGGAGCCTGAGTACGGGAAGGTAGTAGTGGCTTTCACTGTCCAAGAAGAAGTAGGTGGGCGAGGAGCTTCAACATTGGCTCACAGATTTAAACCGGATATAGGAATTTCCATCGAGGGAACTATAGCAAATGATACCCCAGGCACTCCATCCGAGAAAATAGTGACTAAAGCTGGTGAAGGAGCGGCTATTAGGCTTATGGATGCCACTATTATTGCTCAAAGAAAACTAGTTGACTACATAGCAGAGTTGGCGAAAAGAGAGAATATAAAGTTTCAATTCCAGATATCGCCTAAAAGCGGGACTGACGCCAAGTGGTACATACAGCTAGGGGCGAGTAGCGCCGGAATTTCCGTGCCAGTCAGATACATCCATTCCTCTTATAGCCTAGCTTTTAAAAATGATATTGAGGCTGTAATAAATCTCCTCAGAGTCGTGATCGAGGATAATTTCAGAAAACTAGAGATTGTGAAGTATTGAAGTCCGTTTTATAGTTTAGTCTACTGTGCAATTTTCTTGAGTCCGATTATTTCTAACATTTTGGGAATAATAACCACGATTAATCTAGGGTACCACCATCGCTTATTCTAGAATAAACCCTATAAGTTTTACTTAAAATATAAGAGTAAAGTTTTATATTATAATTTCTTACTTTGATTATCTGGGGTGGATTTATATGGCTAAAACTTACGTCGTGAAGATATCTAAGAAGGGGCAGGTATCTATCCCTGCAGAACTCAGGAGGAAATACGGATTTTCCGATAAAGCAGTATTCATAGATGAAGGAGGAGTTATAACGATAATACCGCTGATTGATATGGAAGATGCTTTCGGCTTGGATGGAGAAGTAATGCTAGAAATAGCTAGGGAAATTGTTAAAGCTAGAGAGAAGGAGATAGAGCTTGAAACCTAGATACGTCTTCGATACAGGGGTACTAGCACTCTACTTCGCCGGAGATAGGAGGGTAAAACAGTACTTTGTGAAGGTTTTTCAAGGAAAAGCTGAAGGTTATATTTCTGAATTAAACCTAGCAGAACTCTACTATAAAACTATTGAAAAACTGGGAGCGCAAGCCGCGGAAACTCGATACATGATCATCAGAAAATCTAAAATTAAAATTCTTCCTCTAAACGAGAATATAACAAGGACTGCGGCTAAACTTAAACATAAATATCGCGATAAGTTATCGTTAGTAGACTGCTATACATTAGCGCTAGCTAAAGAGATAAATGCAACGATAATAACGACAGACCCGGCGATAAAAGAGGTGAAAGAGACTCGGACTATTCTCATATCGCTGTAAAGCTTTATAAAGTATTGAAGATGGCATAACCAAATAAATGAAAGTCTGCTTATTGAGTGATAGATATTACTCTCTGAGTAGGCGTTTATACCAGACGAACCATGGATTATCTAGGAATCCTATTATGTTCTTGCTTATGATTTGTCCTATGATCAATGGTATTACGGGCATTACTCCGTAGAAAGCCAGCGTAACAAAGATTATCGAGTCCAGCGTGAGGTCCAGAATATCGCTTACACTCGATCTAAGCCATACATAGGGGTTTAGAGAAGTGTCTAGCTTGAAGCTAAGCTCTTTTGTCAGAAATTTTCTCTTAAGAGCGTCAAACACGTAAGCGTCCAGATTTGAGCATATTAGGAATGATATCCAGCTCGCGGCTGTGATTCTAATGCTTAAGCCGAAGAGGCTTTGCCACGCTTCCTCGAATTGGAAGAATGGGGCTGGGCTGAGGGAGTTAACCATGGCTATAAATGTTACGAGCAGGACCTGCGTAATAAACGCTATTATAATGGCTAGATGAGCGCTTCTCCTCCCGTAAACCTCGTTTATCATATCGATTGCCTGGGCGATAAACGGGTAAATGAAAACAGCGGCAGGAGCATAAAACTGGTAGAATCCCAAGTCGAATTTTATAATTCTACTGGCCAGTATCTGGGAGGCTCCGAGATAGATTGTGTAAAAGGCGGTTAAAGCGGCGAATCCATGTTCCCTGTATTTTTTAACTATGTAGGCGCTAGCGTAAGTTACCACAGTTAAGCTGATAAACCAGTAAATCCAAACGAGCATATTCTCACCCTATTTAAGCCTCCCGATTAACAGGTCTTCGTATACCTTTCTCATGTAGAAAATTGAAACAGCCGTATCCTCGTCTAATCCACATCTACACGCGCGGCATTTAAGGCATATAAGCCATCCACATTTAGGGCAGACTTCCGCATCTTTAACATAAAATTTTTCCCCACAGCTAAAGCAGTAGACGTAGGGCTCGGCGAAAAAGGACAGAAAATTCTCAATTAGCCTTGAGAGGGGTATATTCTTATTTTCCGCGACTCTCTTAGCCTTATCTAAAGCTTCAGCGTCCACGGT
>JALURF010000051.1:2839-14825 GCA_027017165.1 Thermofilaceae archaeon | reverse complement strand
ATCATATTTTGTTATAACTTTGTTTTGGTTTTTATCTAAAATATTTGGCTTAAATATTTCATAATTAATATTTAATCATCTATTTCTCAAAATAAGAAATATTTATCTGTGTAGATTTCTGTGATATATAAATCGAGATAACTGTAGATGAAGAATATGTCAAAAATTTTGGATTGTGGTAGGTATATATATCTTCCTCGGAGAAAACTAGCGGGCTATGCTATAAAGTTCTCCCCCGAATCCTTGCTTAAGACAGGGATCTTAAAAGAAATCACTGAGATTCTGACGGATAATAAAGTTCCTATATTGTTTTTATCGCTTTCAAGGCCTAGCTTAGGAGAACCTTTAGATGCTCTTCTCTTCGTCGATTTAACCGATTCCAAAATAGATGAACGCAAACTCCAAAATGAACTCAATCGAGTTAATTACGTCGCTGATGTTAAACTCATAAAGCCGATATTTGACGGAATGCTCGTCGATGTCTATTTTGAGAAGTTATCTATGGGGTCTAAGCGAGCTGTACTATTTAGAGAACCCCTTTACAGCGCTTTGATAAAGGAGACTGTAAAAAGATTAGGTAGTGGCGGCTTTGCACTATTATACCATATTGGAGTATTTATGGGTAAGAATGTCTACAAAGATTACTTAAAGATTTTAGGTAGAGAAGACCCCGAATCGTTAATAGAGTTGGGAAAAGCTTTTTTCAGAATGAGCGGATTCGGCATTGTTGAGGTTGTATACGTAGACCTTAAAAAGAAAGAAGCTTTACTAAGGGTTTATGATAGTTTTGAATGTTCCCTTTATAAAAATGAAAAAACTCCAATGAGTAATTTAGTTAGAGGGATTTTTGCCGGATGGTTTAGTGAACTGTTGAAAATTCCTGAGGTTAAGGTTACTGAGATTAAGTGTATAGCGGTGGGAGATAAGTATTGTGAATTTTTGATGAAAGGATGAGATTTAAAAGATATCTAAATAACCCTAAACTCCTATTGGATAATGAATGGTTAATATATATGGACCTGAGGTTTTCAAAGGGGAGAATATATCGGATACTTATTTAAAAGTGTTAGATTATCTAGTGGAGAAAGAGTATTGCTATGCCTTAGTAGCTATACTGAAGAAGCCTATTTCTGGAAAAGATGAAGTTGTAGATGAAGAACTTTCTCTAGTTGGTGTTAACTTAGACTGGGAAATTCACGAGAAATATAAGCGATTTGTATTTGGAGACGGTAAATCAGGTTTGGATAAGATTAAAGCTAGAATGGAGATTTTTCTAAAAGGTAGATATCGGCAGGCTATAACTAGCCATAGACAATTAAGTTTTATATTAAAGGCTTTAAATTTCGTCGAGAAAAGAAAATGGCTTTATAATAGGCTTCTCTGCTTAACTGTAAATCCTTCTTCAAAATCTCTATCTCACGTGCACATGTCCAATAAGCCCGTGCCTCCCCGTCTTCTCTTATTAGATTTTAAGCCTAAGGGTGAATACTTGCATTTAATCTCCGTCTGGAGATTGGATTACGTGGATACCGCCATGTACGGGAATTGGATCGGCTTGTCGCTATTGTTGAGAGAAGTTTGTCTTAAATCGGGAAGGAAGCCTGGAAGCTTGATAGTAATTGTTAATAAAGCAGTGCTTAAAGATCCTGCTTCTTCAAGATACCTAGTCGAAACGTTTAAGAGTAGATATTTGCTAGGTTGAGATAAGGCGTTAGCTATGAGGAGAGATGATTTAGTAGTTGTAAGGATAGGTAAGAAGGGCATAACTGAGGGAATTATATCTGAAATAGATAACGTATTGGAAAAGCGTGGAATGGTTAAGATCAAGCTCTTGAGGAATTTCAGAGAAGCCTATGGAGTTAATAGGAACGATGTAGCTATCATGCTGTCTGAGAGGCTTAATGCTTGTATTGAAGAAGTCCGCGGGTTCACGATTATACTGAGAAGACAAAAATTTAAAAAATGAGATTTTAAACTATCTGACATCACTCCATTTGCTCATCTAAACAACCACTTCTCTCTAATCATGTTTAATTCTCTCGCAGATGCTTTTTCGGATACGCGATATTCGAGCCCTCTGATTATAGCCACGGGGATTCCTTCACCTCCATTTCCCTTTACTAGCTCAGCAGCTGCCGCGATTTCATCGGCTAATGCTATTCGCTTTATTTTTAAGGTATAGCCCATCCAGTCTTTTTTGCCTCGATAATCTTTGAAGGGATTTATTCCGGATAAGCCTATAGCCATGTCTATTTGACCCTCGCGTAAAGGTCTTCCATAGGTATCGGTTATTATCACAGCTACAGTCTTCCCGGTTAGCTTCATGATAGATTCTCTAATCGACCTAGCGGATTTATCGGGGTCAATCGGGAGCAAGACCACCACATCCTCTCTCCCGGCGACGTTTGATCGATCGATCCCCGCGTTAGCGCATACTATTCCGTGTCTGGTTTTTACTATTATATGTCCCCGCTCTACTTTGACTAATTCCTCGGATTCATTCAGAATTAACTGCACAAGTCTAGGATCTTTACCTGTTTTCTCGCCCAGTTCTACAGCCTTCTCGCAAACTTCAACGTTTTCCAGTGGGACTATTCTACCTTCGGCTTTTGATACTATTTTTGAGGATACCACTACTATATCTCCGTCTTCTATGCCTACGCCTTCTTTCTCGGCGCATTCGACGATGATCTTAGCTAGATCATCTCCAGGCTCTATTTTAGGCACGGTTTCTAAGCCGTATACCACTATTTTTTTAGCCATTTTTCCACTCTAGCTCATCGCTGGTTTTTAGGAGGAAGGCTGCAACTTAAGAATTACGTATTAATTAGAGTGGGGAGAGAGTTAAATTAGTGGTAGTGATGGCTAGGCGTCGAGCCGTGAATAGATGTTTGTTAATATCTTATCTGAGGTGCGCTAGGAGATTTTTCTCGAATAGGAAATTAGCGGAGATTCTCGGGCTTCCTGAGCCCGTGCTTTCGCGTTATGTGACTGGCAGATCTCTGCCTAATGAAAAGAATAGTGAGATGCTTCTTGAAAAATTAAGAAGACTCAAACTGGTGAGAAGAGTGCTTGAAGAGAGAATTGAAATTGGTAGAGATAAGCTCGTGAATATGCATAGAGTGATTTTTGATACTCTTTTTCTTAGGATGGCTTCTATAGACGCCTATCTGGAGTATAGGGACGCGAAGATCGACGGCGTGGTTACAGCGGCGGTTAACGGAGTCCCCCTGGCCACTCTGGTCGCAGAAACTCTGAGGACTGACGTGTGTATAGCTAAGCGGGAAAGAGACGCGGGAGAGATTGAGTATTACAGCGTAGATGTAACCTACCCCCCACCTAGCCCTCGCACCGTTAGCTTTCATTTACCTAAGAGGTTGATGGCGAACAAAAAGCGGGTGCTGGTTGTGGATGATTTAATATCTTCGGGTAAGACTTTAGATGCTCTTGCCAGGCTTATGTATAAAGCGGGTTCTCGAATTGTCGGGTTGTATACTTTAGTTGCTGTTGGAGATGAATGGAAAGATAAAGTTCCCAGTTCTTTAGAAAAAATAGTTATCATAAAGTCTGTTGTAGTATAGTTACGAGTTTGATATGAGGCTGGACAAGTGGACTTTTATTTTTTCGTAGATTGGTACTGCCAAGAATACGTTTACTGCTGTTTGAATTACATTAAACACGGCTATGATAGGCATAATCGCCAATATGTAGCTGTATGGTAGTCCATAAAGGACTGGTGTTATTGTATAGTTTGCCACGCACATGACTACTACTCTCATCAGCGATCCCAGCAGGAAGGAGGATAGGAGGAACCACTTAGTATCCTTCCAGAAGCGTCTCGACAGGTATACTCCAGCTATCGTCGATAACTCAGCTAAACCTTTGAAGAACGCGCCATATGGGTTAGGCCCTTTAAACGGCGGGCGAGGCAACGCAATTACAAAGGAGGCTATGAGAGTAGAAGAGATTGCTGACGGCATTCCGAAGATGTATAGGGCGAGTAGTAAGGGTACCCCTGTAACGTCTATCGTCAAGAATTTGTAAAAGGGGATGTCTATGGGCAGTATTTCGAGAACCGCTGCCATAGCACCTAGTATTACTGTCCCAGAAATTTGTCTGCTTCTCATATTTGAGACGAAAGAATATTCGGCTATATTAATGTTTCTTTTAGAACCTGTTAACAGCCAAAAATATATGTTTATTTTTTGAAAGATTTTTATTATGGCTGTCTACGACTTAGCTGTCGTAGGAGTCGGTCCTGGAGGCATGGCGACTTCTATAGCCGCTGCTAGGCAAGGATTAAACGTTATTCTCTTTGAGAAGCGTGAGAAGGGCAGGGATAAATACTGTGGTGGAGGTTCCACGTTGAAAACCTTGGGAGTTGATGAGCTCGATTTTGGATTTGTTACAGAAGGTTACGGTTTCGTGATTCATGGAGAGCATATCCTTGTAACCGCGATTAAAGGACATATGGGCATGACTGTTAGGCGGTGTGATTTAGACAAGGTTTTAATGGAGAGAGCCGAGAGTGAAGGTGTAGAATTTAAAGAAAAAACCGAGGTAGTAGGGATTAAAGAGAAAAATAATGAAATTGTTCTGATGGATGATAGGGGCGAGAAATATAAGTCGCGATACTTGGTGCTCGCTACCGGCATGGAGGAACGCTTAATTTTGAGTTTAGGTTTTCCTCCTTTACCCCGCGAGACTCTCGGCCAGTGTTGGGGTACCGAGAAACCCTATGATGTCAATGAACAAGTGGCGAAGTGGAGAAAAGAGTATGGAATAACTCCTATATGGATATTCATGGGCGGGGTGGGGATAAGCTATGGCTATTTCTGGGTGTTCCCGAAGAAGGGCTTTATGAACGTGGGTATGGGGGTTCTCATCACAGAGGCTAAACGTGGCTTGCATGAGAAAGGCTATAAAGCCGGATTAGAATAAGCCGGAAAACTTGGAATAAGCTAAACTTATGTATTCTCATCCTTGGATACAGAAAATGGGATTTAAGGGGATTATGGCCGATGATAAGGCAGTTAAGCTACTGGCGTTGATGCTATATGATCCCACTAAATACACGAGCGCGTTTTATGATTATACGGCCAAGAACATCCTAGTATTGGCTTTTAAGGCGTTGACGTTTAGGGATAGGAAGAAGGTACAGGTAAGTGCTTAAACTTTAATTTTATAAGTTACCTTGAGCCTCAGCCTACTGGCGGTTCTTCATCGTTTTCTGCGAAGGGCGTGTATTCATCATCTAAATTCATGTTAGCATTAGTTAACGTATTTAAATATGTTATGAATCTTCGAATTGATGCAAAAATTGACTGAGTATAGGGTTTTGAAGAGTTTTTCTACGAGAGATGGAAGGCTAGTCTATATTTCTGCCGTGGCCAGGGCTAAAGAATCTCCGCACTTAAGAGATTACTTAGATTCAGCTATTGATGAATATGCTAGAGATTTATCTTATGAAGAGGTTATGGGGGATATCTTAAGAAGAAAAGTACTTGAGTTTTTGAGGAAGAAAGGAATCATTGTAGAAAATTTAAAAATCGCGGTTTCCTATAGGTGTCCAGTGTGCGGAGCTTCCATAGAGCTTAGCCCGGAGACTGTTATCTATGTATGTCCGTACTGTGGATGGGCTGGCGATATAAGCGGTAAGTCCAGGAGAGTGTGGGTGTGGCCTTCAGTCGATTACGAGCATGCTTTGAGTAGTTTGAGAAGGATTGTCAGGCGTAGATTTAGAGTTAATGAGGCTATATTGAAGTATATTCCGTTGTGGCTCGTAGATGTCGACGCATACGTCTATTATGAAGGCTATTACAAGGTTAAACGTCGAGACAGGTATGTGACTAGGTATGGGAGGGGCGAGTTTAGGGAGAAATTGCTGTACCCCGTTATAGCGCGGCTTAACGCCGAGATGTTCGCGGATGAGGAGTTGAAGGAAGATGCTGTGAGAAATTGGAATAGGCTTCCCCCTCTCGATTTAGACGTGGAGCTTGGAAAGAAAATAGCTAAGCAGATATTAGCTCCCGAGATTGAGGAGAAAGAAGCGTTGAGAATTGCGCGAGATGAGGTTGAAAGCCTCTATATCGAGAAAGCTTTAGACGCTTTAGGCGGTAAAGGGGCTGTAGATAAAAAACTCACCGAATTTAAGGCCGATATTAAAACCAGAAATCCTAGATTGGTTTTAGCGCCACTTTGGCTAATAACATATTCGTGGAGAGGGAGCATATATACGGCGGCGGTGAGCGGTATCGATGGAAAGGCTCTGAGAGCTGAGCTACCTCTGACTTTAGGTAAAAGGTTGTTCTACATTACAGCGGCTTACCTTACGGCAATTTTCTCCGGCGGCTTGCTAGAGCTCATATACCGATTCGGTGATCACGATGATACCGGTAAGCTATTGTTGTTGATCGCCGCGGGAGGCATTATTGGGACGTTGTTCTTTCTTCGAAGCGCGTTTAAGGAATATGAGCTATGGAGGGGTTGACTATGAGCGAAGAAGTTGTTTGTCCCTATTGTAGTGCTCCTATCAGTGTTACAGTGTATGAGAACGTAATTACGTGTCCCTACTGTGGAACAACGTTCGTTAAAGGCGGAGAAGTAGTAAAGGATCATAGAATGGGTATGGTGAATTATAGGCCTCGAGAGATATTTGATATATTTAAGGAGTGGGCTTTGAGGAAACCGGAAACCCCCGATGATATCCTGGTAAAAGCCTCTATGACGGGATACGATTTAACTTTATATCCGTATTGGGTTTTCAGATTAGATGTTAAAGCAGTTTACTCAGCGTATAAAAAGGCGAGATCTTCCAGAGTTACGGGAGTAGAGCATGAGACTTTAACGATAGCTATTCCAGCAGCCGAGGAGATGTACTCTACCGTGCTCTCAGGTTATGAGTTTAGTGTTCGAGGGAAGATTTACTATAACAGCCAGGTTGTTAAATCGCTGGGCGCGAAAGTTTTAAACGCAAACGTTAGCCCGGAGAAGGCTAAGGAGAGAGCGTTTAGAAAAGCTCTGGATTCTTTAAGGAAAAAATTAGAGAAAATTGGTTTAACGAGGGTAAGTTTTGACCCTTCTACGAGAATATCCGTGGAGGATATGATGTACGTGCACATACCTGTTTATAGGATTACGTATAGGTATGGAGGTAGGCAGTATCGTTTCTTAGCGGACGCCTCTGATTCTAAGATAGTTTATGCTGAAATACCTACGGGTAAAGTTTTCAGAGTTATCTCCATCGGGGCTGCTGTGGCTTCTCTCCTTTTAGCTGGGATCGTGTTTTTCGCAGGTCTAAGCCTTCGCGCTATTTGCTTTGGGGCATATAGCGGATTTTTAATGACTTTGATTTCCGCGTTTATGTTCTTGAAGGCAATTAGAGGAGTGGTTGTAGTTGCTAAGTATGGGCGAGAGCGCGAGACCGTGGATAAGATAGCAAGGTATTTAATAAGATATCTCTAACTCTCAGACAGTAGAAGTGGCACCGCGTGTTCCTCCACGCGATCTATAGTTTTTTCCTCTTTTTTCGTAAATACTCTCTCCTCGTACATCCTATATGTATTGATAAGTCCGGAAATCGCAGTTCTATCGCTTACCTCTTCTAGAAAATGCAGAAATACCATTTCTAACAAAACTCTTTTCATCTGGAAATCGAGAAATGTATTTCTATTTAAAGCTGCTACAAAGTTTGGACTGCCATTTTTCAGATCTTCATCAAGGTCGCTTAGATCGTCTATTACGAAATAAGCCGCCACTATGTTTTTTACCTCAAATTCGTCTACTGTAAAACCGGAAACCTTTGATAGTTTAGAGTATAATTCGGCTAAAGCCGCCCTAGCGGTATATCCTTCGATTAAATAGGCTAGAACAGATGTTACAGATGATGCTTTTTCTATTTCTTTTGCAATTTTGTGGATTTTGGCGTTTTCTTCAAAAACTCCTTTCCCCTCTTTAGAGATAATCTCCAGGATTTCTCTATCAAATTTTAACAGGTTAAGTAGTGAGTTAACGAGTTTTCTCGCTACTTCAACTCCGGAGACTCCGTCACATATATCGTCTATCGCTAGTGCGAGCTCTTCTATAGATTCCAAACGAGCGATCAACTCGTTTGCTCTATCGCCGTAGTTTCTATGTAATATTTTCCCAAATATATCAACAGTCCTGATTTCATGCAAAGACAAGATTTCACCATAATTATGGTGAAAAGAGCTATTTAAGGCAGGTTTTACTTCGCAATCCCTAGCGCAAGATTAAAATAAAGTTAATAGGTTTTATTTTTTGGACATTATGGGCCGTAAAGCTCTCGAAGACATTCTACGTCTGAAATTAGTGGAGGAAGGAATACTGGAGGAAAAATCCGACGAATTATACCTTGTTCTATGGGATTTTAAAAGCGCTAAAACGCCTACCCCCAGTTTTTACAAGCGGATCGAAGCTTTAAAAAATCTCACCGGAAAGCTAGAAATGTTGCAACAGAGCGCATATCTCGTTAGAGGATTCAAATTAGCTACATTTCTAGCCTCTATAGCTAAAGAGTTTGGAGCCGAAGTTAAAATTTTGCAGATATCCTCACTCGTTTTACTACCTTCTTAAGTTATAAAAATTAATAGGGTTCTTGTCTAGGTAGGCATTAATAGGCCTACGTAGACGTTCATTACCCGAGTTTCACTCCTATGCCTGCTACGGGAGCCAGTCATGTTACTCCTAACTCCCCTCGCCGACATAGGAGCACACTTGGATTCATCTCCTCAACCTTCATCGGAATCGCATAGCTAAGGTAAAGTAATAGAAAGAGTTTTATATAGTTTTTCCTAGGTTATTACTAGGTGATTATGTGAAAATAGCTGAGACTAGAATCTCTAAGAAAAACACTACTGCCGTCCCTAGTGCTGTGAG
Organism: Thermofilaceae archaeon; assembly: GCA_027017165.1. Classification (GTDB taxonomy): domain Archaea; phylum Thermoproteota; class Thermoprotei; order Thermofilales; family B69-G16; genus B69-G16. Next base: position 5,927 of record JALURF010000051.1, on the reverse strand, counting down.
GAAAGCTCTAAATCTAAAAGCGGGGGACGTGATAGAATGGCACGTAGAAGGAGAGAAAATAGTGGTGAAGAAAAAGTTACGATAAAGGGTAGGCTAAGCTTCGAGGATAAGTACACTCTAGCAAAGCTCCTCTACACCATGCGTTTATTTAGAGATGCCGTAGAAATGAGTCATCGACTTCTTAGGAAAGAAGGGCTTGAGGTAAATGAAGTAGTGAAAAGGGTTACTAGGTTCATAAATAATGCTCAATATGCCTACTCGGCTGTGAAGAGAGCCTTGATGTATCTTGAACAGGAGAAAGTAAACTTGAGGAAACCACAACTATACAGTATTGGCAGAGGGTGTGAGAAAGGTAATAGGAATATCAGGTTGATAGCAATTGATAGGGTAAAAATCAAGATTCCCCACGCTGATGGTAACCATGAATGGGTTGAGGCTAAGGTTAAGTTCAGCTCAAGGCATATAGCGTTAGTAAATGAGCTAATTCAACTAGCTGAAAAAGGTCTACCATACTCGGCAAGTGTCGTTCTTAATGATAACAAATACTACTTGCACATCCACCTATCACTAGAACTTTATGCTAAGCACACAGCCAAAACGAGAGTAACAACCAAAGCAAGATTGATTGCTGGGTTTGATATTAATTCAGATAGAATTTGTATGGTGATAGTGGATTCTAATGGTAGGATAAGGGATGTTAGGAATGAGCACTTCTCTGAAGTAATCTTAGCGGGCTTCTCTAGGAATAAGGCAAGAGATCTCAGGCTGAAGGCTCTTTCAAAGCTTATAGATTATGCCTGCCACCATAACGTAAAGTACTTTGTTTTTGAGAAAATAGGCAACATCCCTAAGAGAAAAATGAGGAGTAAGAGAGCAAGCAGAAAGGTATCCAAGTTTGCTCATAATGAGTTACTGAATCACGCTAAGGTAATGGTGAAGAAGAAGAGGGGCATATTCATCCAAGTTAGCCCAGCATACACGTCGATAGATGCGATACCGTTAGCTAGAAGGCTTGGCTTAGATATTCATACAACATCTGCATACCTCTTGGCAATAAGAGCATCAAATCTATAAACAACTATTAAGTCATCAAAAATGAAACAGTTTAAAGAGGCTCTCACTCTAGATTATGGGGGGAGATAGTGAAAATAGTCTTCTTAGGCACAGCCTCGGCTGAGGGTTATCCTGCAAGTTTCTGTCTATGTAATAGATGTTCATCCGCTAGGGAAAAGGGAGGCAAAAATCTCCGTGCTCGATCGTCGATATGCATAGATTCTGAGTTACTCGTAGATTTACCTCCTGAAGTTTATCTTCGTAGTTTAGAACTAGGTATAGAATTAGGGAGAATCAGATACATTCTTATTACACATTCACACGAAGATCATTTCTACTTTCATGAACTAAGGCTTAGAAGATGGCCTTTCGTTAATGGAGAAGTAGAGAAGTTGAGAATTTTGGGTAGCGACGTAGTGGCGCGTCTTCTACGTAAGTATTTTCGTGGTGAGTTAAGGAATTTAAGGATTAGGATTACTGCTCTTAAACCGTTTAAAGAGATCAAAGTTGGAGCTTACAAAATAGTTCCCATACCAGCTGTTCACTCCGTGAAAAATAGGTATGAAACCCCCTTAAACTATATAATTAGGAGGGAAGATAGAACTCTTCTATACGCTTGTGATAGTGGTCCCTATAGCGAGGATGTCTTAGAATTCCTTAAGAAGTTAAAGTTAGACGCAGTTATCGTAGAGGCTACGATGGGGATTGAAGGTTCTCACTTGTGGCCTTATCATATGGGTTTTAGAGAGGCTCTGGCTTTTAGGAAATGGCTCGTCGAGAATGATATTATAGATGGTAGTGCTCCCTTCGTGCTTACCCATTTCTCGCATATAACTTGTCCGCTTCACGAGGAGATGGTGCGTAAACTAGAGCCTTATGGCGTAACTATAGCTTACGACGGATATGCATTCGAAATATAGCCTATTGGGCTTCGGCGATTAGCTCTGATAATTCCTCTACTATTTCCTCCTCATCTCTAGATGTTTCCAGTAATTGATACTCGGAGTATCCTTCTTTGAGCTCGGAACATGCGGTTAATCTCGTTGCTTTTAGCTCTATAGCTCTCCTCACCGGGTGAGTTTTGATGCTTATGTAGGCTCGAACTATGTTAGCTATAGTAGCCTCGCTGAATATCAAGACTTTATCATCCGCTAATTCGACAGCTAGTCTGAGATGTTTATGCCCGGCAGGCACTCCAAGCAGTACCTTCTTAACATCGCGGTTTCTCACGTACCTAACACTCATGCAGTGACTATAGGCGGTAGATTTAAAATATATTTCTGAACATGCAAAGGTGTATGGAGGATTTAAGAGAGAAACTGGGAAAAGCCGTTGATAACTACAATAAATATCGCAAAATTAGAGCAGATATACTGCGCATAAAGGAAGATGGATTCGTAGCTAGGTTTACTGGAGAAAACCTCTGTTATACTTGTTGTCTCTATGACTGGTTTGAAGATCTAATATACGAAATTGAGGACGATAAACTGAAATTTAAGATTTCTAAAATCGAGAAGATATCTGATAGCGAATACCATGTTGAATATTCTATGAAGACCGAGTGATAATATGGATAAAGAAATAGCCGAAATTGAAGATTTACTGAACAGTCTCCGATCGAGGGAAGCAGAGCGTAAATGCCGGAGCCTATTGAAGAGCGATCCTAAGAATCCCCAGTTATGGAATATGCTCGGTTTAGCTTTGGTGATGCAGGGGAAAGATGAAGAAGCTATTAGGGCGTTTAAGAAAAGCGTGGAGTTGGCTCCGAACAATGGGAATGGATGGTATAATCTAGGCGTAACTCTGTTAGAGAAAGGCCGCGTCGAGGAGGCTGAGGAAGCTTTTAAAAAAGCGGTATCGGTAGATTCCGGAAACGCCTCAGCGTGGTACAACTTAGGCCTAATAGCTCTAGCTAAAAATGACTTAGAAAACGCGGCATCCGCGTTTAAAAAAGCTACTTCGCTAGATCCTCAAGACCCGGATTCCAAGTTTTATCTAGGGAAGGTGTACAAAAACTTGGGAAAACTGAGTTCGG
>JALURF010000051.1:0-2829 GCA_027017165.1 Thermofilaceae archaeon | reverse complement strand
TTCGGCTGAAAAGTATTTGAGAGAAGCTATTAAGTTATCGCCTCAAGACGTCGAGTATTGGCTTGAGCTAGGAGAAATTCTTGAAAAACTTGGTAAGCTAAAAGCAGCGGAAAACGCCTACCGAAAGGCTACGCGTGCTAATCCTAGCGATCCCGTCGCGTGGCGTAGGTTGGCCATGTTTTTCGAAAAAAGAGGAAGGGAGAAGGAGGCTAGAAAAGCTTTAAGGAAGGCTAAAGCGTTAGAATCTAGAGAGATCAATGTCTGATATCGAGAATGTTAGAGAAGAGGTTAGGAAGAAGATAAAGGAGTATATACTAGAGGCGTTAAAAGAGTACGGTATTGATGACGTTAGGCTTGCTGAAGAGATACTTTCTAAATCAGCTCTTGAAGAACACGCTACGCTTAGGAAATTCGTGAGCGATGTAGTGGCGGCTAGGATGCTCGGGCTCCTCTCGCCGTTAGCGCCTCCAACCGCTACGCGTAGATACGCAGTATGTGAGGAGATTATAGGATTACTGCGTAGAAAGTATGAAATTGAAGAGGCGCTATCTCAGCTGGAAGAGGAGATCGAAAAAGGCGGCCACAGAGAAATGAACTATAAACAATTGAAGAAGACGTTGATGGGGGAGATTAACAGAATAGAGAATAGGCTAAAGGCTTTAGTCATGGGCTAGAAACCTATATCAGAGATTGTTGTACATTATCTAGTGGCTGTGAAGAAAAGCGCCTACTGACTGGTGAAGAAAGGGAGTACTTCTGAGCCCACTCGCTATATGTGAGTACCGAATTTTTCTAAATATTGTTTGTAAAGTATAATTGCTGGTGATCCAATTGGGGTTTTTCCCATCGCTGGAGGAATTAAAGTCTTTGATTAAAATCGAGATTATAACTAAATATGAAGAAGGTTTCGACATCGATGTTAACGCTTACTTGAGGAAAGTTAAAAAGGTGAGTAGGGGGAAAGACCTTTTAGAACTCTATCATAGTTTACTCGAAATTCCTTTGAGAGAAGATTATCCATATATAGAGCCTAGCGATTTAGATGGTATACTTAAGGAGAGACCGGGAAATTTTAGATCTTTAGAATTTCCGAGAGATATCGAAGATAAGCTCCTAGGTGGATGGCTCGGCAGGGCTTGTGGATGTATGCTTGGAAAACCTGTCGAGGGTTGGAGTAGAGAGAAGATAAGAGAAAGGCTTGAGGAGATAGGCGAGTATCCGTTAAGGGAGCCGTATTTTCCTTTAGAAGCTTTTACTGAGGAGGAGCTTAAACGAGTATCTGGGTTGGTTAGGGGTAGTATAAGGGAGGCTGCGCGGGACGACGATTTAGACTATACTGTTTTAAACTTGCTTCTCTACGAGGAGAAAGGCGACTCCTTTACTTCACTAGATGTGGGAGAAAAATGGCTAGTCTCTCTGCCGTATGGATTGACATATACGGCGGAGAGAGTCGCTTATAGGAATTTAGTTTGGGGGTTTAAACCTCCTGAAACCGCTGTTTACTTGAATCCTTTTAGAGAGTGGATAGGGGCTCAGATAAGGGCGGATTTATGGGGATACGTCTCCCCAGGAGATCCTGAGAAAGCCTCGTTGTTGGCTTATAGAGATGCCTCGTTATCACATATTAAGAATGGTATTTATGGGGAGATGTTTTTTGCAGCTGCGATTGCGGCAGCCTTCTCTCTTGATAGCCCGGAAGAAATAGTTTTAGAAGCGTTAAAGGCTATACCCCGGAGGAGTAGGTTTGCTGAGATGGTTGAATGGATTTTGTCGCTGTACAGGGCGAATATGTCTTGGGAGAATGCTGTTTCCAGGATTTTGGAAAAATACGATTATCACCCAGTTCATACTATAAATAACGCAGCGCTAGTAATCGCTGCTTTTCTATGGGGAGAAGGAGATTATTCGAAAACTGTGGTTTACGCTGTTCTTTCGGGTTTGGATACTGATTGTAATGGGGCGACCGCGGGTTCGTTAGTAGGTGTTATGATAGGTGTTACTGGTATACCTTTTGAGTGGATTAGTCCTTTAAACGATGTGTTGAATACGGCTATCAGTGGTTTGGGGAGGGTTAGGATATCTGAGTTGGCTAATAGGACTTTAAAGGCCATGAAGCTTTATTGAGGCTGAGTGCATTGGTGTGGGTAAACTAAAATATCTAGGAGTTCATCAAATTAGGCGATATGGGCTTAAACCCCACTTACGTATCTATACTGAGGAATATTAGAGGCTTGCTCTACTTGCCTTCGAGAAAGTGGGATTCAGATGTAGTGTCTTGGTTAAAGAGAAAGTATAGATATCGAATGTTAGGGGTAACTCCCACCTTACTCTCAGAATTTTCCGATAGATCGGATTTGCTTTCTAAACCGCCTTTTAAGAAGCTTGTCTACCCCTCGGATGTACTGCGCTCATTTGTCGAAAGAGTGAGTGAAAGTGTTCCGAGAGAGATAGCTGAGAGCGTAGTGCTTGCTTCTTGCTACGTGACTCCAATAGTGACCAGTAGCGAAGGATTGGAGAAGTTGAGCCTTCTCTCCGTGTATCGTGTCTTATCGGAGAAAGCTCTTCCGGAGAATGAGATTATTCGTCATTTGAGGATAGCTGGTTATACGATTTTAGATTTTCATGAGCGAGTGTGTTGGGAGGCTTATAATGGGATAGTTAAGGGTTGTGAAGGCGAGACGGATTTTAAGACTGTCGTGGGTCAGCTTCTTAAAGAGAGGGCTGGATTGGCTGAAAGGGACAGCGGGAGATATTGGAGGTTTAAATCGGAGAAGGGGAGTCCTATATTGATTTATTTGGATATCTTAAAATGTCTCGAAGATATTGATA
>JALURF010000050.1 GCA_027017165.1 Thermofilaceae archaeon | reverse complement strand
AAGAGGTACTGGCCAGTTACAGATTTATCAGAAAACTGCGGGCTGAAGTGGAGAATAACGAGGTTACACGTGCAAATCAATCTGTGGAGAAGAGGATAGCTATAACAGTGATAGTGGATAAGCGACTTGCTACGGCAGTAACGACTACAGCTTCTAGAGAAGAGGTTTTAAGAGCTGTTCAAACGGCAGTGAGCATGGCCAAAGCGTCAAAGCCTAATAAATATTGGAGTGAATTACCCGATCCAAAGCCACTGCCAAGCATTAGAAAGCTTTACGATAAAAATTTAGCCTTACTATCAGCGGGCGAGCTCGCGGAGATGGCGTGGGAGTCTGTTGATGCTGCTTTGGGTTTTGATGAGAGAATCTCTGTATCCGATGGATTAGTAGAGTTAGTTGTATCAGAAAGAGCTTTAGCTACTTCAAAAGGTTTTAGAGGAGAAGAGAGGGGAACGCTGATATGGGGCTATCTATCGGCAGTCGCCAAGGAGCATGGTGAAGTAGGCAGTTTTTCATTTTCGATAGAGGCTAGTAGAGAACTTGAAATTGACTTTGCTGAATTGGGAAGGAAAGTCGCTAAGCTAGCTATTGAATCCCTCGGAGCTAGGCCTGTAGAGACCTTCGAGGGGACATTAATTATGGATCCAGATGTAGCTTGGACCTTCTTTTCTACCCTCTCGTCGGCTTATAAAGCGGATAACGTGTGGAAAGGAAGTAGCCCTCTAGCTGGTAAGATAGGAGAATCTATAGCTTCCCAAAACTTGAGTATAATCGACGATGGAACAATGGAGGGAGGCACGTTTTCATCTATATTCGATGAAGAAGGTTCGCCCAGGAGAAAGACTCTGGTTTTGAATAAAGGCGTACTGGAGCGCTATATTTCCAATACCTACGTGGGCAATATTCTAGATATCGAAGCTACGGGCAACGCGGCAAGTCTTCTCGACGTCGCGCCCACTAATATAGTGGTCTCGCCGGGCGATATGTCGGATGAAGAACTGTTGGAAAGCGTGAAGCGGGGAATCTACATTAGAAGATTCTCCGGAGATATGAGATTCCAAGATGGAGTAGTATCGGGAGTGGCTAAACAAGCGTTCTATATCGAAAACGGAGAACTCAAATTCCCCGTTAGAGAATGCATGATATCCTCTAATCTATACGATATGATCAGAAATATCTCAGGAGTCGGTAGAAAAGTTGAGAAAAGGCTTAATGTGTATACTCCGACAATTCGGGTTGAGAAGGTAAAGGTTATCGGAAAATAATTTATTATCTTTTCCATTAATAGGCTTGAGATGAGGATACTCGGCGGGCTTACTGATACATGATGAAGCCTGCATCAAACTGAACAATAGCCATATATAGTCATTCTTCCACAAAATAACCGGAGACCTAAATGCTGGCTAAAAATCCGATAGATATGCCTTCTCACAAAAAATTTACTAAAGAAGAACTAGCTGAGGCTCTAAGACAAGCTATAATAGCTGAACTTGATGCTGTAAATCTGTACCTCCAATTCGCTCGAGCAACAGAGGATGAAAAAATTAGAAAAGTTTTTGAGGACATAGCTAAGGAGGAGAAAACCCACGTCGGCGAGTTCTTAGCCTTACTGCTAACTCTCGACCCAGAACAGGTATCTGAGCTTAAAGCCGGGAAAGAAGAAATTGAAGAGCTAACCGGGTATAAAATACCCTAAAGGCTTTTTTATAAACTTAACCTTATATTTGAACGAACTTTATTTACCAAGATATGAAGACTAGAGTTTATAGTTTAATCGCGTTGATGATTATCAGCGTTGTAATGATGCTAGTTGAAGAGAAAAGCCTGTCGTTTTCCATGGTTTCTCTCTTTATGGGATTTATTTTGGTACTAGTAGCCAGCGAAATAGCCGTGGAAGGATTCAAAGGATTTAGCGCATATACGGGGTTTTCCGAATATATAGCCGGGATAGTATCGAGTCTAGCTTCTAATCTACCCGAAGCAGTTCTAGCCATTTTCATGGTTTTTTCGCCTCACTTAAGAGAGGTCGCTATACTAACAGTGATGCTGGCATCTGCTTTCAACGGACTTTTGCTAGGAGTGCTCGTCATAATGCTGACTTACAAAGGAGGGAGTATCGAAATACCCAAAGAAGCCTTGGAAAGAGACGTAGAGATAATGAGAATAACAATAGCTTTTAGCACTATAATATTAGGCACCGGTTTAATACTAAACTTGTTTCACGGAAATCCGTATCTTCCAGTCGAGGTTCCGTTTTTCCTACTAGTAGCTTACCTAAGCTACCTGTATTTCATATCTAGAGGATCCACGCAAAGAACTAAAGCCAGGCACTTTAAAAATAGGGGATGGGTACTTTCTCTTATTCTCGGGCTGGCTGGAATACTGCTTAGCGCAGAACTCATATCAAGCGCTTCGGAGTTTTTAGTTCATAAACTGGAGTTGCATGTGGTCATAGCGGCTACTTTAATAGCGTTCGCTGGCAGTGTCCCCGAACACGGCTTAGCTTTAATAGGAGCGCAGAAAGGACACGTGGAGCTGGGAGTTTCTAACCTAATTTCAGGGATAGTTCAAAGCATAATGCTCGTTTTTCCGATACTAGCCATAATAGTGCCCGTATACCTCGACGGCTACGTCCTTTATCAATTTCTAGCCATAGCGTCAACGCTATGGATCGTAAAAAAGGCGATCGTCGACGATGGCAAACTTACATTAGACGAGGGGGTATCCATACTGATGGCCCATTTACTTGGAGTAATTCTGTTCGACGAGCTTAGCTGGCTAATATAGCCTCGAGACTTAGGTATGATAGGAAGTTAAAGATTGATTATGTCTGGTTTTTCCCTTAAGGAAATGATTGGTATGGGTATCCAGCCAGACTTTATACCATTTGAAAACTCTACAAGTTCCCTATTTTCCTCTATCTTGACCAATAGATAGGGCTTTTCAGGAGCTTCTTCAAGCTCGATGTAATAAAAGAGGGGCAAACCGTAGTACTTATAGTAGTCTCTGAATACAACGAAGATACCGTATATGTGTTTGCCGTTGTGTTTAAAGTGTAGTATATAGCTATTCTGACCGAAAGTCCTCATTGAAGTAGCGAATCTTATTAAATCTCTGAATTGGGCAACCCGAATAGGTATGCATTTCTCTTCCACAATCTCGACCTACAATAGTGACGACAACTACAATATAAATTCCTTCTCGTAGCGATCAGCCACTATGTAGGCTTATCTCTGCAGGAATATTATTCTTCTGCTCTAACCACTGTGATGAGAGATCCTCTTTTTAACTGTGCAATTTTCTCTAATCCATCGGTCACTTTACCCAACAAGTTCACCTTGTATTTAAAGACGTGGGACTTAAGAGAGATTCCGAAGCCTTTTCCTAGAGGCCAGTAGAAAATGTCTCCTTCCTCTAGCTCTCTTACCGAGTTTTCGGGTGGAAACGTTTTATCAAGGATTATATAAGCTACTTTTCCTAGGAAGAATATGCGGCCCTGAATGGGCATACTATCGAGGATTTTAGTTATCGTTAAGGGAGCAATACTTCTTCTTAAATGTCCGCGGGCTACTTCCTCGTCTTCGCGGTAAAAGGCTATGGGTATGAACGACTCTATCACGAGGATCACCCGTTGATAGTATCAATTAAATATAGAACCTACCTTACTTAAATAGGTAAAAGGTGAGAAAGTGGCTGCGATAGAACCCTATAGGAGGAAATACGCTTTCGCTGAAGATTACGGAACGAGCCAGTATAAATTCGGGCCTCTTGCAGAAAAGCCAGAAGTTATAGAAAACAGAGGCTTCATCATAAGCGAGGATTCAATAATTTACAAGATAGCTGGAATTACTAAGAAGGTTATAGTCGGCCCTGAGGTAGCCCAGTATTTGGGTTCTAGGGAAGATATGGCTAAATACCTCATCTACCCTATGAGAGATGGCTTAGTTGAGAAGGACGATGAAATAGCGTGGGATATAGTGTACGAAATTACGAAATATGGATTACTGAAATTTGCTCCTCGAAACGATCCTGATTTCCGCGGGTTCTATGTTACTGCCGCTCTCTCAGCGATAGCGCCCAAATATATGTATGAAAAGATATTTGAAATACACGAGAAAATAGATGAAGAGTATGGAGTAGTTAAGGCGATAACCATAATTCCCCAACCTCTAGCGGTTGCCATAGCGCAAAAGACTATAACATGTATAGTCGTGGAATCTGGTCATGGGAATACACAAATAACCCCAATCTCGAGATATCCCATTAGAGGAGGCATTATCTCTCTCAATCGGGGAGGGGCCGAGGCTAATGCCATTACTGCTGAAATTCTAAAGGACAGCGGTTACGGAGATCTAGTACCTGAGGAAACTCTGGTGAGGATGGTCAAAGAGAAGCTCGGTTTAATACCTAGAGATTTGGATAAAGCTATTAAAGTAGCTAAAGAGGATAAGGAAAGATTTAGAGCGGTCTTAAAAATCCCTGGTACGACGATCACCATAGACTTAGGTGAGAATTCGTGGATGCGCTTCCTCATAGGAGAAATTGTTTTCAATCCCGAACATGAAATATTCGAGAGTTATTACCGGCGCGGGATGCCGAGACCACGAGACACGATTATAGGCGATGAGAAAATACCGGGTACTATAACAATAGGAAAGGCTATAGTTAGATCCGCTAGTAAAACGCCCTTAGAGTTACAGCCACACCTATACAAGAAAATAATATTGAGCGGAGGAAATTTCGCCTGGAAAGTTCCTAAAGGACTTGAAGATGTTGCTTGTAATGCAGCTGAAAAAGTTGCGGCCCAGTTGACCGAGGAGGGAGTTAGCGCACAGGTAGAGCTCACAAAAGACCCGGAATACTCCGTGTGGAAAGGAGCTATAGTCTATAGTCTTGCAGTGCCCGACGATTACGAATGGTCGTGGGATAGACTTGAAGGTTGGCATATACTACACTAGGTAAGTGCGATGATGATTAGGGAGGTGATGGTTTCCCGGTTAAAAGAGTACTTTTTAAGTAGAGGAGTTGAATTACTCTTCCCCGGAGAGCTTAAACTCGATAATAGTGTGGTGGGTTTTTTTGACTTATTTTTAAAAGATGGAAATAATTTAATAGCTGTTAAGGTTTATTCTCCCGGCGAAAAAATTGCGCCTCATATAAAGAAAGAATTGGAAGAACGTCTAGAGTATTTTAGGTCAGAAGGCAAATTGCTCGAAGCCCAACGACTCGAAGAGCGTGTTAAGTTTGATTTAGAGATGCTCTCATCCACAGGTTTTTGTTCGGGGATAGAAAACTATTCTCGTTATTTAACGGGAAGAGCACCAGGTGAGCCGCCTCCCACAC
>JALURF010000049.1 GCA_027017165.1 Thermofilaceae archaeon | reverse complement strand
TACTAATTTACTTATCGAAGATTAATTCAGTGAAAATATGTATCCGAGGTATATAAAACCCGATTTTAAGCCTTTCAATCCAATCGATCTCGCGCTTTGGACTGAAAAAATAGTTACTAGGGAGGGAGAAGAAGGGCAGGAGAGGAAATACACTGATTTCTACTCCGTGCCAGTGTATAGGGGGATAGCCACCGGGTACGCTGTAGGCTGTTGTCTCAGATGCTTCTATTGCTGGAGCGGATTTTCAAGAGATTTTCCGGAGAAATACGGCGTATTCTATTCTCCTCGTGCAGCTTTCACAAATCTGGTTAAAGCCGCCAAGGAGGGGATAAAATACGGAAAGCCGTACTGGAGGTTACTGATAATAAATAAGGCGAGAATTTCGGGTTGTGAGCCTACTATAGGCAGGCGGCATTTATTAAAGCTCTTAGAATATGTAGAAACATCCGATTTTAAACTCTTCATCCTCGAGACAAATGGAATTCTAATAGGCTGGGATAAAACCTACGCGAAAGAAATATCTAAGTTTTCCAAAGTACACGTCAGGGTTTCTATTAAAGCCGGTACTCCCGAAGGATTTACATGGAGGACTGGAGCTCTAGGTGAATTCTATGACCTTCCATTTAAGGCTTTAAAACACCTCCTCGACTACGGCGTTAGCTGTCACGCAGCGGCTATGACAGATCCCAGGATAATGTCTAGGGAGGAGAGAGCTAAAATTTTAGAAAAACTCGCCGAAATCGACAAAACATTGGCAGCTGGCTTAGAAGAGGAAGTTATCGATCCTTATGAAACTACTATATTTAGATTGAAAAAAGCTGGCGTGAAACTTTAAAATATATACTTGGTTAGCTTCTCCTGTACTAACTCGTCTTTCAGCAGTTTACTACTCTCAATCCAGAACTTTAAGTTTATCTTAAGTCTTTTCGAGATATACTCCATTAATTCTTTTAATGTATTAAATTTACGAGGTGGATTTCTAAGGGCGTTTCGTACGTTTTCTCTGACTTGCCAGACGCCTAGCGGTAGGAGATAAGATGGATAAGATTCTCTAAGTATTAAGACTGAGGCTTGCCTCCTCTCCCTCGCCAGGTACTCTGTTACCGCTAGTCTAGCGGCGTAATAGCATCCGCCTATAGACGCGTAGCTGGTCCTGCCGTAGTACGGCTCCCAATCTCCACATAATGCTATATTCCTCTTATCTGGGTTCCACGCTGTGCCCGGGAACCAAGCTTCTATAAGCTCGTAGCTCCAAGGATAGGGGAACATCAATACTATAAACCGGTTACCTAATTCGGTTGATTCGTAAACTCTATATTCGTTTATCACGGGGTTGCGCTTTACGATTTCATCTCTGAGAGTTTTAGAGATAATGCTGTCAACGGCTGTTATACTCCACCTAGTAGGCACGAGCCTTCTCCTATTCTTCAAGCCGAAAAGACCCATACTAAAAGCTCTTTGAATTTTAGAAACGGGAACCTTTCTCTCATACAGCTCTAGTACGGCTTCTCCAGCTTTTAAATCGTAGTCGTAGTAGGCCTTCTCTAATCTCCTATCCGATCTAACCCCTGATACTCTAAGTTTTTCTAGTGGGGCTGAAGGACCCATCGGCTGAACTGCGTCGTCGAGTAGGATAGTTTTACTCGGTTTTTTCCTAAATATGGCTTCAGCCTCTACGGGAGTTCTGGAAAGCACGGCTTCCACAGTTTCATCGAAGATCTTACCGGCTTTCTCCGGTTTTTTCACGTTTACCTTAAACTTACTCCTAACAAGCCTAAACCTAAAGTTTACTATTTCTTCTATGCTCATGTTCAGCCATAGCTCCGGCGTATCGTAGATCGAAGTATCGCCAATTTCTGGCGGTATTAGAGGACCAGCGTAGACGTATGGATAGCCTATTCTCCCCACGAAGATGGCTGGAGGCGAGGAACCTACGAGCTCTAAACTGTTTATCATCTCTCTATTTCTGGCGTAAGCGTAGAATTTTAAAAGCACGGGACATTTAGGCTTTCCGCAGAGATGTTTAGTTCCCCTGCAGTAGATACAAAGGCTTTTCCTAGAAACTTTAATCTTTAATTGACCGACATCGAGTTCCGAAGCTATGCCCGCATCTTCGATTATATGCGCTATCCAAGGTATCTTCTTTTTAACTTTCTTGACGAACTTCTTGTTTCTCATCGACTCTAATAGATAGTATTTAGCTTTTGAATAAAAATTTAGATTAAAGGGTAGACCGATAGTATTTTGTTAATAATGGAAATAAAACTGATAGACTGTAAAACTATCCTGAGCAGGAGTAGGATATATGGTGTAGACTACGCTATAAATCCATACTTAGGGTGCGCACACGGCTGCCTATACTGCTACGCCCGTTTCATGTTGAGACATTTACCTCCTAGCTTAGAATGGGGAGAGTTTGTATACGTTAAGATAAACGCGCCGCTCGTCTTAACTAGAGAAACTAGAAAAAAGAGGAAAGGCCTAGTTTTGGTTAGTAGCGTTACGGATCCCTACCAGCCGGTTGAGAGACGCTACGAATTAACTAGAAAATTGCTAGAAATACTGGCTCGTAAAGACTTCCCGCTAACCATTTTGACGAAATCCGATTTAGTAGTCAGAGACTTAGATATTTTAAAGAAGTTTTCAAATGTCGAGGTTGGATTGACTATAGTAACTTTAGACGAGAATGTTAGAAGGGTTTTTGAGCCGAGAGCTCCGCCTATTAAAAAGCGTCTAGAGGCTCTCAGTGAAGTAAAACAGGCGGGTTTAAAGACGTATGCTTTTCTAGGGCCATTACTGCCTATCTTCAGCGAGAAGAGTTTAGAGGACCTGTTTGAGAAATTTAAAGAAGTAGGAGTTGACAGGGTTATAGCGGATAAGCTTAATATAAAAGCTGGGAATTGGCGCTACATTAGGAAAGGCTTGGAGAAGAAGTACCCCGATCTACTTGAAGAATTCGAGAAGCGGGTTTTCGACGAAGTATACTATTTGATGTTGAAATCAAGGATTCTTCGTCTCGCGAAAAGTTATTCAATTTCCGTTGATTTCTGCTTTTAGGAGTTTGAAATGGAGGTATGGGATAGAGTCTTTGAGCGGGGAGAGTTTTCTCTTTGGAAGCCGCAGCCAGAGGTAGTTGAGCTCATCCCTACTCTGAAAAAGAGGAAAGCTAAGAGGATTCTAGACTTGGGGTGTGGCGCTGGACGACATCTGATACTACTAGCCAAAGAAGGATTTGAAGTCTATGGAGTAGATATATCGAGGGTAGCTCTAAGGATATCCAAGAATAGGCTTAAAAGCCTGGGTTTAAAAGCTGAGCTTAAAAAGTGTAGTATGGAAAATATAGACTATCCGAGCGGCTTCTTCGACGCAATTATATGTATAAACGTTATCTACCATACTACGCGAAAGGGGATAATTAAAGCTTTAAAAGAAATATATAGGCTTTTAAAACCCGGCGGCTTAGCTTTAATAACTTTTATTTCTAAACGTAGCTGGAAATACGGGTTAGGGGAGAAAGTAGAGGAGGATACTTTTATACAGCGTGAAGGAAGCGAAGCAGGGATTATACACCATTACGTTGACAGGGAGGAGCTTGAAGATCTTCTCAAAGATTTCAAAATTTTAAAAATAGAATTGAGAGAAGACGTCGTGGAGGGTAAAAGACGTAGCCATTGGATCGTGCTAGTCGAAAAGCCCGAATGAGTTAATCTCGAGATTTCACAGGGTTTTTGTCGAATACTTTTGTTTAATTTTAATATCTTGAAACTCCCCCACTGTTTCCTTGACATATAGAGTATATGCGCCCGGCGTTTTCTCGTAGACGACAAGACCATCTTTTAAGATTTTCATTTTAAACCATGCTGGCGCTTCGTCGACTATTCTAACGTCTACCTGTACTCCAGCAATCTTAGATAGTTCTAGACAGAGCTCGCTCTCGAAACGTAACGGATCCTGGACTAAACCTCCCGTATACACGGCTATGTCTACATCTCTGAAAAAATTTCTACGCGTAAAACCCCCATAGACTATAGCTACAAGAATGTTTTCTATATTGGATAGAGCTTCTCTAAGTTTTTCCAGTAGTATCTTTTTCTCTTTCTCTGTAATTTCGTAATATTTAACTCCCCGCTTGACATACTCTTCCACTTCTTCAATGAATTTTTGATTATGGATTCCCGAACCCTTAGATTCTCCATATATCCTAATGTCGTCTACTAGCCAGTACCTATGCACTATTAAATTTCTGAGCCGGCCTCTATATGCATGGCTATAGAGGCCGCTGACCCGACTATTACCAGTATGAGGTGTCTTAGCGTAAAACGCGATTTAAAATCTTTTACAAAGTTCTCCTCATCTTCTTTTAGAATTTTCTTAATATATTTCAAAGCTTCTTCCAACTCGTCTATTCTCCGTTTGATAAAATCTACATCGATCAATACATCACTTACAAAAAGATAATAGCAGAGCATATATCACTCTTACGCTAAGATCGTTACGCTATTTTAACTAGAAAGATTTATTGATACTTCAAATATCAAGATAGTTTGGAGATTATATGTCTAAAGTTTCTTACCTGATATTTGATGCCGGAGACTTGCTATATTATCGTAGGAAGAAATCGCACGATATACTGAAGAAGGTTATAAGCCGAATCGCTGGACGTGATGTAAAAATTTCGACTAAAGATTTGCTCTTCCTCTACGATTTGAGGGAGTTATCTTATAGAGGCATAATTTCCCGTAAAGAAAGGATACTTCTTTTCCTCAGGTACTTAGGGGTGGAAGAGGAGTATTTGGAAAAAATATTCGAAATTTATGACAAAATTCTACAGGAGTCGACTATATTCTACAAAGATGTCCCCGCTACTTTAAGAAGTTTAAAAAATAAAGGCTATAAACTCGCCGTACTCTCGGATTCGGATTACTCTGCAAAGGAGAAAATAGAGTGGTTTAGAAAAGCAGGTATAGCGGAGATTTTCGACACAATAGTTTGTTCATGCGATATAGGTTATTGTAAACCAGAAAAGAAAGCATATTTTACTGTTCTTGAAAAACTAGGAGCAAAGTCTGAAGAAGCCGTATTTATCGGGCATTCGGTCAAAGATTTAGTAGGGGCTAGGAATGTCGGTTTAAAAACTATAGCTTTGAGATGCCCTATTAGAAGCTATGAAATAGCCGATATTCATATTAGAAATTTTAAAGATCTCCTACAAGTAATGTGAATCAGAGCATCAAACTTGAGCCGCTAAACCCGTGACGCTATTTTTGTAGAATTGAAAGAAAGACCGTTTTCAAATTGCGTATTTCATCTCTCTCCAAACGCAGATCTAATAGTCCAAGCTCCAACAGC
>JALURF010000048.1:1907-14960 GCA_027017165.1 Thermofilaceae archaeon | reverse complement strand
AGAGAGTAGTCGGCACCACGACGAGTTTCATACCTCTCTTAAACGTACACGCGACGAAGCCAGCCACGTCCAGTATGGTCCCTCCTCCTAAACCCAAAATAACAGATCCTCTCGTAAACCCGTTAGCTAAGGCAAATGACCATACCGACTTCACAACCTCGATATCCTTCGCCTCTTCCCCCGGATCTAGCGTATACACTTGAGTTTCAATTTCTAAGTCTTTTAATCCGTCGAGAACCCGAGAGAGCCACAACTTCTCCAAGTTTCTATCAGTAATCACTAGAATCTTGTAAGGATTCACCGTAGCCAATATCTTCGACAGGTCGTTAAGTAAGCCCTTCCGGACTACTACTTCACACTTGAATTCATGTACTATACTAAATTCCATCTCCTCAACTCGCTCATCAGTTCTCTAAACTGTTCCACCGTCAGACTTTGAGAACCGTCGGATAAAGCCTCGTCAGGACGCGGATGTACTTCTACCATTATTCCATCAGCGCCAGCCGCCAAGGCGGCTTTAGCCAAGGGTAGTACTAGGTCTCTCCTACCCGCTGCATGGCTGGGATCGGCTATAACGGGGAAGCGCGATGTATCCTTTAAACGAGGTATAGCGGCTATATCGAGCGTAAAGCGCGAAGAATCGGAAAATGTTCTGATGCCTCTCTCGCAGAGAATCACCTTATCGTTCCCTTCTAACAAAATATACTCTACAGCGCAGAGATACTCCTCTAAAGTTATGGAGAAACCCCTCTTGATTAGTACGGGAATTCCGGCTTTACCGACTTCTCTTAGTAGTGGAAAGTTCTGGCAATTACGGGCCCCTACCTGTAGTATATCTACGTATTCGGCAACCAGCTTTACATCTCTCGGATCGAGAACCTCGGATATCACAGGAAGGCCAGTGGCATCGCCCGCTTCCCGCAGCATTTTTAAACCTTCTACTCCAAGTCCCTGAAATGAATAGGGAGAAGTGCGCGGTTTAAATGCGCCTCCTCTAAGTACATGCGCGCCAGCTTCTTTAACAGCCCATGCAACTTCCATCAGCTGATCTTTGGACTCTACTGAGCAAGGACCAGCTATCACTATAGGTTTTTTACCTCCTATTTCAACACCTTTGACTTTAACGGCGGCTTTTTCTCCTAAAACTAGTTTATATCCCATTAAGCACCCCCTCTACTTTCTCCGCTACCTTACGCGGAGAAAGGCCTACATAATCTAATAGTTTGAAAAAATTGAGTGAGGATCTGCCAAACCTATCTCTTAACCCCATCCTTATGACGGGGATGGGATACTTCTCGGACAATAGCTCAGCTACGGCACTCCCTAAACCGCAGTAAATGTTGTGATCTTCAAGAGTAAACAAGAGACCAGTTTTTTGAGCGAGCTTTATCAACGTATACTCGTCCAACGGCTTTATAGTATGAACATCGGCAACGCCGACGCTGAAGCCTCTTTTCTTGAGGATTTTGGAGGCTAAGAGGGCTACGCCGACCATTGCTCCCGTCGAGATTATCACGGCGTCTTCTCCATCCTCTAAAACACCTATTTCGCCGAGTTTTACGCTGTTCTCGTCTTCGTAAATTTTGAAGTTATGATCTCTTCCAAGTCTCAAGTATACGGGTGCTTTTAGCTCTATGCTTTTTCTAAACAGTTTTCTAAGCGAAAGCGCGTCAGCTGGAGATACGACGGTGACATTGGGGAGTATCCTCATCAGACCTATATCTTCAAAACATTGATGAGAAGAACCATCAAAGTAGTCCGAAAGTCCTGAATGAGTACCGACGATCTTCACGTTGAGGCAGGCCCTAGCTATGATGTTCCTTATCTGCTCCCATCCTCTCATGAGAAATGCGGCGAACGTGCAGACGACTGGGGTGAGACCACCTAAGGCTAAGCCGGCCGCCGTGGATACTAAATCTTGTTCGCTAATTCCCACTTGAATAAATCTCTCGGGAAATGTTTTAGCGAAAAGGGCAGTTTTAGTAGATATGGACACGTCGGCGTCGACTACTACGAGGTCTCCTCTCTCACTTCCCATCTCGACTAGAAGTCTCCCAAATTCCTCTCTAACGCTCTCTATTAGCACTATCCCACCTCACGATAATTGCAGATGGACCGTAACCCCAGTCTTCGCACTTCTTTAAAGCCAGTACGATATCTTCTAGCCTATTATCTGTCTCGAGTACTCTCCATCCGAAAGCCTCGAATTTGTCAACTAAGGGCTCCATATTTTTTATACTGGAAGATGGCCCAGATAGCTGGCGTCCATTCGCGTCGACTAGAACTATGATCTCCCATAGCTTATGGTGTGATGCAGTGGCTATAGCCTCCCAAACGCTACCTTCGTTTATTTCTCCGTCGCCAACTACAACGGCTACTCTAGTCGTAGACCCCCTTATTCTCGAAGCTAGGATAACGCCGTTGGCTATTGAAATACCGTTTCCGAGGGAACCGGTCGGCATAAGAGTTAGCGGTGGCTCCGGATGGGATTGAAGCGGAGATTCTGGCTCGCAGAAATTTTCAACATCCGTATTGTCTAAAATGCCTATTCCAGCGTATACTGCGTAGAGGGCTGTGGCGGCGTGTCCTTTGCTTAAGAGCACTAATCTCTTCCCTCCGAGGTTGATCCAGAAGCCGTATAGGGCTAATAGAATGTTAAACGCGGATTTTGAAGAGAATTCATGTCTTCCGGAAGCCCTTGATGAGAATCTTTCGAAAACTTTAACGGCCCTTTCTCGAATAGAATTAATGTCTATGGTTTCTAAATTTAAAGCATATCGTATTGGCGCATATTATCCCTCTGAGCATTCTATAAAAATATAATAGTTTTTAAATTTTACGCTCTATAACAGTGATAACATTTAATGTAATTCCGGAAAACGGTGGACCAATTTAAAAGCCAACGAAGTTTATGCAAAAAGATTAAAGCTAATGTAACCAACGGGTTTAAAGTAAGGATTTTAAGGCAGCTGGCTCAATGTATATTTGGTGTTTCTTTTGGACGAAGTAAGGGTTTTCGAAACATATCTTAGAGTTTTCAAGAATAAAAGCTTGATAATACCAATGTTTAATATAAGCCAGGTAACAGGGCTAGTAGCGGACTTTATAATAGAAAATCTGAAGCTTCAACCAATCGCCTATATCAACGTTAAGGAAGTCCAGCCATTGATGTATGTTTACAGCGGCAGAATGACCCATCCATACACTATCTACTTTAATCCTCACTACCCTATAATGGTCCTTAAAATACCATTTGTCCTTTCAATGGAAAAAGCTAATCAGATCTTTCCCAAAATAGCTGATGCTTTAATGGATTGGGCTGAGAGAAATGAAGTCAAAAGAGCTATAGCTATAGACTGTACAATGCCAATGGGCGAAGAGGCTAAAGAGGTCTACTTCGTCACGGAGGAGCATCTCGTAGCTGAAGTAGCTAGCTTAGGCTTTAAGCCTTTCTCGGGGATTTTGAAGAGTAGCGGGGCTTATCTACTGGATGAATGTATGAGAAGGAACATAGATGGAATCCTATTGGTAGCTGAGTCGGATTTCTTAAAGCTTTTCTTCGAAATCTACGAGGCTATAGCGACTAGGAAAATTGACGAGAGAACGCTGGCTGAAATGGCAAAGAAAGTGGATATAGACGCCCCAGCGGTTATAAGGCTTCTCGAGGCTGTATCGAAGTTGACTGGCGTAAAGTTTAAGATTGAAGCGCTTGAGCAGAGGAAGGAGATGTTTAGAAGGGTGGTTAGAGAAATAATGAATGGGCTTTCCCGCAAAGAAAGAGTAGAGCTTATATACCGATAGTCTAACCCCTCACTCCAACCCAGTACTCTCTAGACTCAGTTACCTCTTTTTTCCATATAGGAACCTCTTTTTTAATCCTCTCTACCAGTTCCTGTATAGCTTTAAAAGCTTCTTTTCTTCTCCTTGAAGCCACGCCTACATACATCACTTTCTCTCCGACTTCTGCTTTTCCAATCTTGTGGTACAAGAGGGCGTCGTGAATATTGTACTTCTTTTTCAAATCTTCTACTATATCGCTGAAGATTTTTGCCGCTAATTTCTCGTTAGCCTCATAGTAAAGATAGAGGACTCTTTCTCCACTCTCAGAAAATGCCCTCACGACTCCGGTGAATATTATGAAACAACCGGTATTCTCCCTTAAATTAAGGCGAGACTCTACTTCGTTGAGAGGAGGAAGTTTTTCACATAGCTTAAATATCATGCGGATACACCCTACTCGACAAGAATATTTGTAGGCGTTAGGATATTTGTAGGTAATGGCTGGGAGTTTAGAGTTTCCCGAAAACTTCCTCTTTGGAACAGCTACGTCGAGCCATCAAATCGAAGGAGGAAACGTTTACAACGACTGGTACTACTGGGAGCTGAAGAACAAACTTCCTAAAGCCGGTATGGCGTGTAACAGTTGGAGGCTCTACGGAAAAGATATAGGGCTTATGGCTAAGCTGGGATATAACGCCTATCGCTTCTCAGTAGAGTGGAGTAGAATTCAGCCTGAAATTGGAGAGTGGAGAAGCGAGGCTGTAAAAACCTATGTAGATATGTTGAAAAAACTCCACGAGCATTCTATTGAGCCCCTAGTTACGCTACACCATTTTACTAATCCAATATGGTTTATCAAAAGAGGAGGATGGGAGAGAGAAGAAAATATCGACTATTTTGCTCAATTCGTGGAGAAGATAGTGGAGGAGCTTAAAGAATACGTGAGGATATGGATTACAGTTAACGAGCCGGCGGTTCTAGCCTATATGGGTTGGGGAAGCGGTGAATACCCTCCGTTTAAACGCGATGCCTTCCTATACTTTAAAGTATTAAAACATCTTTTAATGGCGCACGCAGAAGCATATAAAATCATTAAAAACGCGGACAAGAAATTTCAAGTAGGCTTAGCCAAGCACTTCACCATATTCCAGCCCGCTAAAAACTACTTCTTAGATAAACTAGCCGCCGATACCGCCAACGGGAGTTTCAACTTAACAGTAGTAGAGGCTCTGGAAAAAGGAGTACTTCCCGGCGTATTTATTAAAAAGAAGTATAAAGAAATAAGAGGAGCCTACGATTTCTGGGGAGTCAACTACTATACGAGGCATATCATAAGGTTTAATCCTCTAAAGATAATGTCTCTCTTCGCCGAATCTCTCGATGGAAGAGGGGATGAAGTCACGGATATGGGATGGGATATCTATCCTCAAGGGTTATACGAGGTTCTCATATTCCTCAAGAAATATAAGAAGCCGATAATAATAACCGAAAACGGTATAGCGACGCGAGACGATGATCAGAGAATATGTTTTATCGTTCGCCATCTCTATGAAGTCTGGAGAGCCTTGAAAGAGAATGTAGACGTAAGAGGCTACATGTACTGGAGCTTTATAGATAACTACGAGTGGACTAGCGGTTTTAAACCCCGGTTTGGATTAGTTGAAGTAGATTACGTAAGTTTCGAAAGAAAGCCTCGAAAAAGCGCTTTCTTCTATGGTAAAATAGCTATGAATAAACAAATTGAAGAAGATTACCTAAGGAGGTGTTTAAAGATAAATCAGAAATAGCCGTGTAAGGATATTATAACCGTGAAAATCGGAAAATACTACCGCTGGTATGTAGTGCTCGTATTCTTTCTATTTCTAGTGTTTCATCAAGCCGACAGATTTATAATCTCGGGAATAGCGCCAGCTTTACTAGAGGAATTCAGCATAACCTACGCCGAGTTGGGGTTAGTTTTTTCCGTGCCAATTTTAGCCGCGGCCCTCTTATATCCGGTTTGGGGATACCTGTACGATAAGTATTCCAGGCGCCTTTTGGTATCGGCAGCCGCCGCCATATGGGGGGCTACCACTTGGCTGAACTCTTTAGCGCGTGTTTTTAGAGAATTTTTCATAACCAGAATAGCTACGGGGATAGACGACGCGGCTCCGCCCGGCATTTACAGTTTGGTAGCCGACTATTTTGAGCCCGAGAAGAGAGGTAAAGCGATGGGCTTTATAAACGCGGCGGCACCCTTAGGCTCTATAATCGGGATAATGCTCGCCGTCCTAATAGGATTGAAGATAAACTGGCGGCTCTCATTCTACATAACGGGTACTATCGGATTATTAACAGCCTTATTGGTTTACTTCACAGTTAGAGATATACCTAGGGGGAGTTCTGAACCTGAGCTACGCGACGTACTTGTAGAAGATATCTACAGGATTAAGCTTTCCGAATTGCCACTACTATTGAAAAATAAGTCTCTAGTATTGCTATACCTTCAAGGCTTCTTTGGGGTCTTCCCGTGGAACGCTATAGAATTCTGGATTCCGACATACTTGGCTCAGGAGAGGGGGTTTACCGAAGAGGCTATAGTAGTGACTATGGCTATCTGGTTGATAGCCATGGTTCTAGGAAACATCGTTGGGGGCTTAATAGGAGATTATCTCTTCAGAAAAACTCCGAGGGGTAGAGCTGTTTTCGGAGCTATAGTGGTTTTTCTCTCAGCGGCATTAATCTACTTAACCATAACGGCCCCGGACTACCCATCGTTTATGATCTTCGGAGCGTTAACAGCCTTTGAAATCCCGATGGCGGCTCCTAACGTCTCAGCCGCTATAACTGACGTGACCGAACCCGAGCTTAGGAGTAGCGCTACATCCGCGCTGAGAACGTTTGAAAATATAGGCTCTGCCGTGTCCCCCCTGATAGTAGGTATTCTAGCAGAGAAGTCTAGTTTAGGCGAGTCCATAGTGCTGATCTCTTCGTCTACCTGGGTTTTATGCGGGATTTTCTTCACTATACTAGCGGCGATAATACACCGAGACATCGCGAGACTAAGAACTTTAATGGCTGAAAGAGCTAAGGAATTGAGGAAGAATTCTACCTCTACCCTCCACTAGGCAAGGGCATTATGGAAATAACGTCTCCATCAACGATTTTTTTATCCTCAATATCGTCCGGTTTGACTACTACGCTGTTTACAGCTAATAAAAGTTCTTTCTTCAATCCATCTTTTTCGAAAAGTATGCTACTCTTCTCGCCCAGAAGTTTCCTTAATTTCTCCAGCACATCTCTTAGGGTTTCAGCTCTACCTATTTCTATTTTCTCAATATTAAGAGCCTCTCTATAGTAGCCATAAAACCTAACGATAATCATATAACCTCAACTCTTATTCCCGGATCTATATTAAAGAGTACTTCTTCTATAGCTTTCCTTGTCTCAACTACACTATCATCGAGAATCTTTAGAATTGCGCGTTCTAGCTCGGGCTCCAAAAATATTAGTGCTTTAAACTTATCTCCATCTCCTATAAGGTATTCATAAGCGTGCATTCTTACATAAAATCCCCGCTTCTTTAATTCCCATAAAAGTTCTAGACGTTTCTCGTAAAGAGAGAGGGGGGATTTCAAGATTTCACCATCAGACCATGTAGTCCACATCACGGCTCAGTGCGGGACTCAATCATCACAAGTTATTTTAGCTACTGAAGCCTATTTAGTTTTTGCTAATCCATTACCCGGCTTCTTAGCACGATAGCGGCTATGATCAATACGACAACAGTCGTTAAGCCCAAGATAACGATCAGCAACATTTCCTTCGATAGGGTAACGTCCAATATCTCAAAGAACACAGGAAGTTTAACCTCTACGCAATTATCCTCCTCTACAGGTATTCTATCTCTTTCTTCTAAATTCTTGTAGTTAATCACAACTTCCCAAACTCCTCTGGGCACTTGCTTGAATATAGCTTCTCCATTCTCACCCGTTAGAGTTGTGAGAGTTATTCCAGGAAAGATTAAAGCCACTTTGCTCCTCGGGAGAGGTTTTCTATGCTCTCCAACGACTTTCACACAGAAATCCGTCACGTTGACCGTCAAATCGTACACGGCGATGGGACTGTCGATTGTTACTTCATGCTCACCCACGTTAATACCGTATTTTACAACAGAAACTCTGTACCTGTGGAATGGTATACTTTCGAAAATTATGGAGCCAGTCTCATTGGTCGAAGCCTCGAGCACGCTATCCAATCCTTCAAGTATAACCTCTGCTTTATCGACTGGAACTCCTCTTTGGTCGAGAATCCTTATAACTAAGTTAGTTACATTGCATATAGCTTGGATTTCGATGTCTTCTCTCGTTAAGTTGATAGTCGACCTGTAAACCGCGATATTAGACTTGTATACCTCTAAGAGATAGGAGCCGGGGCGTAGATCTTGTTCCAAAATGCCGCCGTATACGTCTAATATCGAGGTAACGTGATCTCCTACTATCCTAGCCTTAGCCTCGTCTATAGGCTCACCGTTAGAATCTAAAATATATACTTTCAACTTTAGAAGTCTAACTACGAACTTTAAACTTCTAACGAGCTCTCCATCTCGGTATATTTCGAAAAACCACTCCCCATCCATGCTGATCCTAACGTTCTCGGGCAGGTCTTCGCTAATCTTCTCGTAATAATATACTTGGAAAAACGCGAATCCGTTCTCTTCCCCCATTATCGGGATGTATAGGTATCCTCTAACCCACGGATAGCGTAGGATACCCTTTTCTCTAGGACTTGAAATATTTACTTCATAGTTTAAGACTTCTTCGCCGAAGGGGTTTAAAACTTTAATACCCAGCTGTAACGGTTTGTCTAAATTCTTCAGTTCGACGTATAGGTATACTCCATCTTCTCCAATCGAAAAAACTCTATAGGGAGGCCCGACCTTGAAGTTCGTATCGGCGACCGACACTTCCTTAGTTAATACTAGTATCATCTCCTCTTGTGCCTGGACATTTACTGTACAGAATAACAGTAGAAATGCTACTAAGACTATTACCGTCTTTTTACGCGACATAGAGCTCGTACACCTCTAAATCTTCAAAGTACTTTTTTAATTTCTCCTCTAAATCCTCTGCTGCTAAGGTAAAAATGTATTGCCCAGCATCTTCTAAGAGTTTAGCCCAATATCCAAACCTTTCTACTTTTTGGATAAGTTCTTCCACTGGTTCCGGGACTAAACCGGCGGCGGATAGAATTTTGTGACCCAGTTTCAGCATATAAGATAGCTTTTCTACATCTCCAGCTTCCAGATACTCAGCTACCTTTATCGATAATCTGCAGAAGGCATGGAAAAGAGGCTCAAAAACATCTCCATAGCTACTTTTCAAAGCCCTAATTTGAGCTGTGATTTTATTCAGTGAAACTCTATTCCCTAAACTTATTAAATATAGGTGAGTGTTCAATACTCCCGGCTCTAACCCTACGTAACCCTCCCCTACTCTATAAGCGATTGGTTTACGGGTTTGCGAGCAAATAGCGCTTCCAGCTAAAAGGCCTCTTTCAGAGCTTTTCACCTTCTCCTCTATTATATATTGTAAAAGTTCCTCGTCAACTTCTAGATAGGTAGCTAATGCAGCTAGCACGGCTCCTTCATAACACAGAGACGATATGGGGTTGGGGAGGCCTGCTACCTTTATCCCAACTTTACTCTTTGAATGTCGAAACAGTAAATCCGCTATCTCCTCGAGCCTCCTCTTATTCACAAATTTTTCAATACTTCCCAACGAAAATCCACCTTCATTTTCTCGGAATTCTACTTTTAAAACTGGCTTTAGTGGCAGGAATACCAGTGGACTACCCTCCTCCGCTAGATAACCGCCTACGATGTTCAATGCTATGGGGATTTCGTATATCTTCATCGGCTATTTAAGTGCAAGTTATTAATAAAACGTTACGTCTGTTCGTGGTTAAGCGTTACGGTATTATACTACAGAGGATATTTTGATTATTAAGGTTTAAAAATAATGTGGCCTTATCCCGAATTCAGGGAAAAACAGAAAGAAGTTATAAGTGTTATAGAGAAAAGTCTCCGAGACGGAAAAATCGTGGGATTAAACGCGCCTACAGGATTCGGGAAAACCATTGTAGTTTTATATTCTATCGCGCGTTTTCTTAAGGAAAACAAGGACAAGAAATGTCTATACGTTGTGCGTACGAAAAACGAGGTTAGACCAGTACTAAAAGAATTATACATGCTAAAGTCCAAGGCTACCTGGATAAGCTACACTTTTTTAATAGCTAAGAAGGATATGTGCCTACATAGGCTTAGAACTAGTCAAGAGCTTAAACTGCCTAGCGAAGACTTTATAGAAACTTGTAGAGATTTCAGATTGAAAAAACTATGCCCATTAAAGAGGATTAGGCCAAAGTCCTTCTCTAAAATATCTGAGTTTTTAGAAAATGCTATGGAAGAAGAAGCTTGCCCATGGTATGCCTGCAAGTACATGTTCGACGAAGCACACTTTATTGTAGCTACATATCCCTACCTCTTCAACCCATATATAAGGCAGAGCGTGTTTTCCTACGATGTAGGAGTTCTTCACCTAAAAGACGCGGTAATAGTAGTTGATGAAGCTCATAATTTAGAGAGCGTAACTCAGAGCTCGGATAGAGGCTTATCGGCGAAAACCGTTGAACGGAGCTTAAGCGAGTTGGACAAGTATAGCCACGCCATACCAGCTATCCTAAGGGAAGCCTGTAAAGAGTACCTGTACATTTTGCTGAATTTTATGGAGAAGTACAGAGGAGCTAAGAGGTATTTAAGACTCAGTACCGACTACTTCTACGGCGAGGTTGTAGATAGAATAAACTTAGATATCCTAGGTGAGGTATCTGATATTATTAGAGGTATTAAAGTCGAGATGCACGGCTTAAAAGCTAGAAGCTTTCTTAGGAGCGTGTGGAGGTTTCTGCACTACTTAGATATAATGTATACCCTACACTACGAGGATATAGGAGTCTTCGCTTTAGGAGATAGAATTGAAGTTAAAATGTTGAATCCAGCAATAGCCACAGCTTTATTGAACGAAGCCTACACGGCTATACTCATGTCCGGCACGCTTCCTCCATTAAACTACCTCAGAGACGTGTACGGATTAAAAAGAGAAATAGAGTACGTGGAAGTAGAGGATATCTTCCCTCCGGAGAATAAACGATACTTCTGCGCCGCTAACGTAACTACGAAGTACAGAGTTAGAGGATCTGAAGTATATAGAAAGCTAGCCTACTATATCCTCTACATAAGAGCTAGAATCCCGAGCGAATACGTCGTCCTAACGGTATACCCCTCATATGAAGTTATGAGCAAAGTGCTCTCCATCTACGAGAAAGCTAAAGAGAAGATCGAGGAAAAAATCCTCGACATAGTGGAGAGGGAAAACACCAAGATTGATGAGGTTGCAGAGAAAATCGGGCAATTGAGCGGGAGAGTAGTGATACACGCGGTGGCGGGAGGTAAGCTGACGGAGGGCATAGAGCTTACCAGGGACGGAGCGAGCCTCATCGGGGCCGTTATAGTGGCAGGTCTACCTTTCCCGGAGCCAAACGACTACTTGGAGGCGTATCTAGCTAGGATGAGCGAGCTATACGGCAAGGAGAAGGGCTGGGAATACGTAGTGTTAATACCGACTCTCATTAAAGTAAAGCAAGCCTTCGGAAGGGCCATTAGAGGGCCGAAAGATAAAGCATCTTTCTTCATACTTGATAGAAGGGCTTTAAGCAAGAAAATCTTAGAGCTTTTAGATATAAAGCCTACGATAATATCCCTACCCAGCAGACTACTAGCCTAAAACTCCCACGTAAATATTGTGTTTATTCCGTAAAATCTCCACCTTAACCCGGGACCCAACTGGCGGTTCCCCACTAACTCCTAAAACAGCTATAACCCTGCCTTCCGCCACGGCTAGCCATTCCCCTCTATGCCATCCGGGACCTACAACCTTGGCGGAGACCTTCTCTCCTCGCTTGAATATTAACGGCAGGCGTTTAGTCTTGTATATTCCAAAATCTTTAGGATTTAACACCAGTTTCACCCCATACTCATCTTCCCATTTTCTGAGAGTCTTATAGAAATCGTACCAAGTCATTGGTTTAACGCCCTTCGGCTTGCGGCCGTATTTATGTGCTTCATACTTTTGAATTCCGAGAGGAGGCCACTTTTTCCCAGCGCCGATTCGTTTGGCGAATTCTATCAGTTTAGGCATGTCTGCATCGT
The DNA here is from genome assembly GCA_027017165.1 of Thermofilaceae archaeon. GTDB lineage: Archaea > Thermoproteota > Thermoprotei > Thermofilales > B69-G16 > B69-G16. The sequence continues at coordinate 2,932 of JALURF010000048.1, read as the reverse complement.
TAATCCCGGGAACCCAGACAGGAGCTATTAGCAAATCCATTTTCAAATTCTCCGCTACATAGGTTGCGAGATCTAGCACCTTAGGCAAATCGAACCAATCCGTATCGCTAAGAAACTTGGCCAATTCCGGGTCCATAGTGTCTATCGAGAGGTTAAGCCTTGAGAGCCCGGCCGCGTCCATATCGTCTAAAAGCTTCTCATTCAGTAACGCTCCGTGAGTCTCGAGAGAAATTACTTTCACTTTTTCAATCTCCCTTATGCCGTGGATGAGGTCGACTATTCTCGGATACGTAACCGGGTCGCCTACGGAGTCTATATGCGCTTGAGCGTCATTTATCCCCTTATACTCGATTAAAGCTCTCAAAACTTCTACGAGATAGTCAAGATCGACTAAGTATTCAGTACTCCTGTACTTGGATTTAGGACCAGCGTCGACCGAACAGAAAATACAGGAAAGAGGGCAGAGAGAAGTGGGCCTGACCTGGATGAGGTTGGTTCCTCGGTCTATTAATCCAAAGGCTATATGTCCTATAAGCGGTATGTCCTCTTTTACCTCGAAAACTTGCCTAGCCGAATACGTCGTATTCTTCCTCATACTCCTCTTCTTCTCCACCTCCAAACAATTCGCGCAACCTCTCTTTTAACTTTTTCCAAAATCTCGCTGGCGCGCTCGTCTTTTCTCTTTCCTCTTCTAATTCATAGCCGTAGTAACTTTCTACGGGCGGCTGGCTTTCTAGAAACATCTGTGATACTGCTTTTCTAAACGTATACCAGCGCATGAAGAGGTACACGCCTAGAGAGCCTCCGATCGCGCCAGTCACCAGTGCCAGAGTTTCTATAGTTGAGAGGGGGAAGCCGAATACCTCAACTAAAACGTCGAGTCTTACCTCCTTAATTTTACCTGGGCTCTCAAATACAAGATTCTTAATGGCATATCTGCCCTTATAGTATACGTCGAAGAATACGTCGTAGCCCGAAGGAACGGGTACATCGGATATTTTTGCCAACCCCGTGGGATCAGTGGT
>JALURF010000048.1:0-1897 GCA_027017165.1 Thermofilaceae archaeon | reverse complement strand
GTGGTGATGTTCGCCAGCGGAATAGTGGATGTGGAGTTTTTTAAGTAGACTGTTATACTCACACCGGAAAGTCCCCTATGTAGGTTATCGTAGATCTTAAACAGTAAATCGTAGACGTTAACTTTGACGTCTACCTTTCCACTGGAGATATCCTCATCTTCTAAAGTAAAGCTTCCAACTAGAAATCCCTTCCAGTATACGTCCACTTTATAAGCGCCGTAGCCCGCGACAAGATGTTTGAAAACGCATTCTCCTCCTTCACCGGTTTTGGATTCCTTTACCTCTCCTTTAGGGTATGTAACTACAGCTCGAGCTCCTGATAAAGTAGAATTGCTCGAGGATAACACTCTAATCGTTAAATCGTAGAGGTCTAACTCGATTTTCGCGATTCCAGCCTTGATGTTGATTCTCTCATCATAGAGGGTATAATCCATGTACCTGATCTTAAGCACGTAAGTGGCTTCAGCGTAGAGGTCTTCGATAGATTTTTCCCATACACCTCTTTCCTCGTTTAAGCTCTCATTCCACAATATAACGTCATTACACTTAAACGTGACATGCAGGTTTTGCGGCAGCGTTTCGGATCCTTTCGGGAATATCTCGAATTTTATATCATAGAAATCAACGACAACTTCAACCATATGTCCAGAGACCTTCCCAGGCGTCAAGTCCAGCTTAACTTCAGCGTAACCAGCGGCCCATCTAAGTTTAGCAACGTATATGCCCGCCGTTATGTTAGCCAATCTTATCTTGCCAACGTCATCGGTTTTGTAGGTGGAGTTATCCCCATAGGGGGTTATGAGGACCACGTACATATTCTCTAAAGCCTCGCCCTGGGCGTCAATAAACCTCACCAGTAAACTCTTATACATTGAAACTGTGAGCTTTAACGTATCATCTTCAAGCTCGTCGTATAGTTCTTCATTTACCGAGATTGTCTGAGAGAATATTTCTACACCCTCCCAGTACAGAGTAACCCTATATTCTCCGTAAGGTAGCGGACTTAGAGTAATCTCGTTAGACGAGGACAATTTATGTTTCAGTAATTTCGACCACTTACCCCTATAGTAGAACTCCAACTCTACTTCCGCTTCATCCCCCACTAATTCCCTTTCGTCTAAAGTATAAAACGCCAAAGTTAAGGAATGCATAACTCTACCCTGAATTTTAATAAAATCCGCGTTCGGTCCTACAATGTACTCTGTCGCATTGCCGGGAGAGATGTCTACTGAGAACTTTTTATCATCTATCTCCCACTGCCAGATAGCAGAGCCAAGTTTGTAAGTTCCAAAAGGCAATAGTTTAACGATTTCGCCTTTTCCAGTATTAAAAGCGTAAGAGTTCTGGTATCCGGGGAGAGGTCCTTGAAATGAAACATCAACGTTTCTTATTCTTACATCTCTATCGTCTACAACGCGTATACGTACCCTCCTAGCGTTGCAGGTAATATTTATTGTTTTATCATTGGCCGTGATGGTTTTATTCACGTATGCGACTTCTACATTACGCCAATAAACCTTAAAAGAGTAAGACCCCGTGCTGAAGTTGATTAAAGTACAAACCGCAGCTTGACAAGTCACGCTTTTAAGTAGCGTACCGTTCACATCGTAGATCTCCAGTTTGGGATAGATATTTCCTTCAAAAAGTAGTTCGTTGTCGTAGTCGAGAAGTCTTATAGTAAGATTGATGTTTTCCTGAGTCTGAGCATTTACACTGAATATGTATAGGGTAACAAGCGTGAGTAGAGCCGCCGCGAATAGGATATAGAGTAGTTCACCATGCCTATTCATAACTACCACTTGCCGGTCTTGATATGATAATTGAAAGCTAGATATTATAGGTTAACGCAATCAAAGCGCGTTATTAAAAATTAAAGTTCAAAATCTTAGAATTTTAC
>JALURF010000047.1 GCA_027017165.1 Thermofilaceae archaeon | reverse complement strand
TAGAACCCCCCTTTTTACTAAAGCGTTCAAGGCTAGACAATCGTAGCCCCTTGTAGTCAGTACATAGCCGATATAAGCTCCTTTATGTCTTTGAACAACACCTAAATGGTAAATACTCCTTATTCTGTTTTCAACCTTCTCAGAAGAAAGACCGGCAAGTCTAGCTATAACCTCTACTGGAACATACTCGTAGTGCGCCATCCCTCTCTCAATAGCGTTTAAAATCCGGAAATCAATCTCTCTTAAGGACTTGAAAGCGTTTATCAGTAGGTATATGCTCATCACTTCACCCTATAGCTACGATATCTAACAACTAAACTACAATAATAGTATTATTGATCAGAAATCGAAGGCGTCTTCATATTTCCGACGCGAGCTACTTCATCATCATATAATTAACGTAGAGTTATTGTATAAGTATCTTGTTATACTCTTAGAAAAACATAGAGAGATCTATTCTCTTAATTTCTACACGTGTGATACATTTAGTAGCTGGCAGGGCTACATTATACACATAAACGTCCTCTATTCTAGTTGAAAATACAGAACTGTTATGGGCATGACCGTGAATTACAACCGTAGGCTTAATTTTCTTTATTATAGTTTTTAAACGAGCGGAACCTAGGTATTTCCATATTTGCGGCTTTTCTCCTTTCAAAGTATCACAGATAACGGCATAGTGAGTTATCAAAACCACTTGGCTATTCTCTCTCTTAGCTTTCGATAACAATTCTCTAATTTTCATGAGCCTTTCCGAATATATAGCAGTAATATTGGGGATATGCTTAGCCTGCCATAATGTAGGTTTATCCAAAACCCCTCTGCTTCCCACCAAACCTATCTTAATTCCCTTTATCTCAAACTGTTTATAGCTATCGTTTAGCCATAGTATCTCGGGATACTCGCGGCGCAGTTCATCTTCCAGTTCCTGATACTCCTCATTACCGAATACGGCGCATATCGGCCCCTTATATTTAGATTTTATTATGGATAGCACTTTGTTGTATTCCTTAATCCTACCTTTTAAAACCATATCTCCAGCTAAGATGAGTAAATCTACGTTTGAAAAATCGAAGTCGGATACGGCTAATTTAAACAGGTCTAGGTACTTGGGTAGATGAGCATCTGAGACGGCAGCTAGATTTATATGTCTCTCCATGAGCTTCAAGATATTTAATAACTATTAATTTAAAATATAAGTCGGTAATATGAAACCGAGAGTTCGAAGCTTAACTCTAGAAGTTCTCGCCGAAGATGTTCTAACAAGCTTAGGTTATAACATACTTGACAGAAATTACAGAATCAAGATCGAGGGGATAGACGTAGCAGAGGTAGATTTAATAGCTGAGAAAAACGGCGAGAAATACGCGGTTGAAGTAAAGGCAGGAACAATCTCGGTAACTGATATAAGACAAGCCTATACTAATGCATTAATATTAGGATATAAGCCTTTAATCGTCTGTAGAGGGTATTCCGACGAATCGGCTAGAATATTAGCCGAGCATTTAAACGTAAGCATAGTCAAGCTTCAGGATTTTATCGTATTATCGACTCCTGAAGAGATTT
>JALURF010000046.1 GCA_027017165.1 Thermofilaceae archaeon | reverse complement strand
CCCCTCTATCTCATAGACGTTTACTATTCTTCTCTCGATTTTCTCTCCGATCTTCACTCTGGCAATATGTGCAAAAACGTTCATCACCGGGACTAGCGGCTTGGGGATATTCATCGGATGGATAGTTAATCTTTTAATAGCATAGTCTACATTCTCGGCGTGCATCGTCGAAAGCCCGGCATGCCCCGTAGCGATAGCTTGGAATAAGGTGTAAGCTTCCTCGCCTCTAATCTCGCCGACTATTATATAATCCGGGCGCATCCTTAGAGATGCTTTGAGTAGATCAAAGAGCGTAACGTTCTCCGCCACTGCGCTACGAGACGGTCTAGTAACTAGGGGAACCCAGTTTTCGTGAGGTAGTCTCAGCTCAGGGGTTTCCTCTATCGTTATAATCTTAGCTTCTGGCCTTATCAACATGGCTATAGCGTTTAGAGTAGTAGTTTTCCCAGCCGCTGTAGAGCCTAGAATCATTATACTCTTCCCGTACTCTAAGAGTATCCAAAAATAGGCTGCCATGAGCGGGCTCATGGACCTCAGGATTACGAGGTCTACAACCGTGAAGGGTTCTTCTCTAAACTTTCTTATCGTAAAAGTTCCTCCTCTCCTGGAGACTTCGCCCAGCGTTAAGTGCACTCTATAGCCCTCGGGAAGTATGCCGTCCACCATTGGATTCGCTATAGATATCTGCCGTCTGGCTTTATAAGCTAGCTTAGTTATAAAGGCTCTAAGCTCGTCCTCGTCTTCAAACACTACATTCGTAGGTATGGATTCATAGAACCTATGCCATACGTAGACCGGTACCCCAACTCCATCACAGGATATATCTTCGATATTCTTATCCTTCATCGGGACGTCGATTCTACCATAGCCTAGGATATCTCTTACAATATAGTACTTGAGTTTATCTACGGCTTCTTTAGCCACTTTAATTTTGTATTTTTTTATTATGTGTTCTACTTTTTTCTCAAGATACTCTCTGATTTTTCCCTTTTCCATTTCAACTAATTCGACATCTATCGTTTCAATAAGTAGAGTTTTTATCTCTTTCAGCTTTTCTTTCTCATAATCAGTGAGGGGGGGCTCGATTATCAGGTATAATAATCTGCCCGTCTGCCTATCCTCAACTATTGTAACCGCGCCGAATTTCGAATCTACTGGGTAGAAATCTTTCACGATTTTATCTCTACCCAGCACCGCCATGGCTGTTCAACTTACTATAATATCTATTAGTAAGGGGTTTAAAAATTATCACATAAAATAACTTTAGACAATGATAAAAATTCTTTAATTGTGAAACATGTCTACACTATATTTCCATTATAAAAATAAAGAAAAATAGCAAGATGGAATACTTTAAAGCGTAAGATATCCTCAGATTTTATTCAAAAGTAAGATTAATATTTAAGTAAAGGGTAAAAAAACCGGTGAAACCATGAGACTCAATAAGAGAGGAGTTTCCCCAGTAATAGCGGTACTACTACTGATAGTGATAGCCGTAGCCGCCGCCGTCCTAACATACCTCTGGGTCCTAGGCTACATAGGCACAGTACAATCTACAGGAGGAACAGAACAACTACAAGAAAGAATAAAAATAGAAGG
>JALURF010000045.1 GCA_027017165.1 Thermofilaceae archaeon | reverse complement strand
AAGGAGAATTGTTATAAAGCGAATTATAGAAAAAATGAACGATTTGTTCCAACAAATGTACGTACACCCAGATTTCTCCGAGCTTACTATCAGAATTAGAGAAGTAAAGTTTAGAAGAGAAGGAAGAGAATATGAGAGAAGCGTGTATGAGATACTCGCCAAGAGGACCCGTGACGGGAAATGGATACCAGCGCTTAAGAAAATGAGTGATGGTCAGAAAAGAATAGTAATACTCTCACTTTTAACAGCACTCTTTAAATTATCACCTCATAACGCCTCATTTATAATACTTGACGAGCCCACGCCCAGCATAGATTACGAGTGTAGAAAAGCTATGATAAAAATGCTGGCTAGAATAGAAGGAATAGACCAAATTGTAATAGCTACTCAAGACGAAAGTTTCAAAAGAATAGTTCAAGACGAGCCCGCTGCTCTTATTTACAAACTGGAACATGGAAAAGAGGGGGCTCGTATAGAAGTCCTACGCTAATTCTATTATTTAAAACGCGTAATTAGTTCTTCGGGAATAGAACAACAGGCGTTCACGACTTCTAATCTATGACGTTTAATATACTGAAGAGGGGGGAGCGCAATTCTATCTACTACCTGTTTTTCTATTAGAATTTTATCTAAAACACGCTTGTAAGATGCAGGTCTCATACATCCAAGCGCTATTTCTCCACTGTAGACTTTTCTAGCGTAGCTGATCAAATCTATAACACCTCCTATATTTGGCGGCTTCACATACTCCATAGAAGTACCTCGCGTGGGAATTAATACCAGGAATATTAATACGTGGGGGTTAAAGAGCTCAAGTAAGCTATCTAGTGCAAGGTACTCACTTTTAATAACTCCATAATTTAACCCTATAGGAATATGAACTGCGACTTTCAACCCGCTACTATATATTTCCTTTAAAGTAGCTAGGAAATCTAAACTCGAACGATTCCTAAGCCTCATAACCTCTTTTATCACTAAATCGTCAACTACTAGCTGGTAGTCTACGACATCTACTCCAGCTTTCTCCATTTCAATAATGGTCTCCTTATCGGGCAGTCCGGAATGTACGCTTATTACAAAGTCGAAATCCTTTTTTATCTTTCCAATAACTGGCAGGTATTGACGCAACGGCAATTGACCTTGCTTATTAAATCCGCCGCTTATAAGTATCCCTTTGAACCCTCTCCTCCAAAGCCTGTCTGCTAAAGAGTACAACTCTTTTGGGCTAGACACGTGATACATGCCTTTCAAATATTTGCCTTCACAGAATCTGCATTTTAAAAGACACGTGGAGCCCGTTATGCTCACACCGGCATATTTCCTCCCTGGTATGAAAGCTTTCAAAGACTCACCCTATCAGCTTGTTGATATCCACTATTTCCAATGCAGTCGATATTTCCTTTATCAATTTAGCTTTATCTCTTTCCAGCATTATCGCGTTTGGGTAATTGTATATCTTTCTGGGAGTTTCGTTATAAAATGGTCTATTACACCCAGGGCATCCACTTGTGAGCAAAGCCTGTGCTAGATGCTCTACATCAGGGATTTTTTTGAGATTTTTTGAAAGCATGAACCTAGCGATTTGAACAATTCTATATTTAAGAATCTCCGGCTGAGGAAGATCGTGTAAATGAGTGCCCCTTACGGGTGTAAACGCGAATAGCGCTACTTCACAACCTTTTTCATAAAGAGCTTTCATCGTATATACAAAGTCTTTAATTTTTTCTCCAAGGCCGAAGATCAGGTGAACAATAACCCTCTTCCTACCAAATATTTCAACAGCCCTGTCGATGAAGTTTATGTATTTATTCCAACTATACGGCTTGCCTATTTTGTAGAAAATTTCCGGTGTGGCGGCATCTAATCCAACTCCAATATAATCCACGCCTTTCTCCTTATACATATACAGGAAAGAGCTTTCCACGGGCGTTAAAGCTATAGATACAGGAAGTTTAATTCCGTAACGCCTAATTTCAGAAACTATCTTTAAAATCTCATTTTCAAACTCTGGCTTTATTATGCTCTGGATGCACATCCTAGCAAAGTTCCCCCTTCCTTTAATTCTCTTCAATATCTCGCCGAGAGGTACGATAGGCCACGGGATCCTAGACACATAGTCCTTACATGTAGCGCTCGTAGCGGATTGAGGACAAAATTTACAACCAGCTAAACAACCTCTTTTTGAATACTGCAATATATAAACAGTAGTTGGCTTAGCTAACATGCGTACCTTCTCTATCCCCAATTCGCTTAGAGATCCAATAGACGCTCTAACCAACACACAACAAATCTAATAACAAATAAATTAAAACGGTTACGCTGAGTATATGGACGTATGTGGCGTCTAATTATCAATGAAGGGAATGTTTACTGGAATATGGGATTGGATGAAGCTATGCTAGAGCTTAAGCAGAAAGGCTTAATCCCCAACACTCTCAGGCTTTACATAATGAAACCAAGCGCAGTTACCATAGGCTATTTCCAGAAAGTGGTAGATGCGGTCAACCTGAGCTACCTTGAAAAAAATAGGATTCCATTTACTCGACGCATCACGGGCGGAGGATCAGTATATCATGACGCAGAAGGCGAGATAACATATAGCGTAGTCGCCGACCTCGATTTCATACCATTTGATCTACTAGAAAGCTATCAGTTCATCTGTAGAGGTATACTTGAAGCTCTTTCTTTTTTAGGACTTAAAGCTAAGTTTGTGCCTATAAACGACGTAGTAGTTAATGGGAAGAAAATTTCAGGTAGTGCCCAGGCGAGAAGAGGGAACGCAGTCCTTCAACACGGCACGTTGATGTACAATACGAATCTTGAAGTCCTGGAGAAAGCCTTAAAGGCTCCTAGGGAAAAGCTGGTTGATCGAGGCATTTCATCTCTGAAGGAAAGAGTAACTACGATTTCCTTAGAGTTGCGTAGAAAGGTTGACAAGGAGGAGGTCATAGAGGCTTTGAAAAGAGGTTTTGGAAAGGTGTTTGATGCGGATTTCGAGGAGGGCGACCTCACCGAAGAAGAGGTATTTCTGGCTAAGAAGCTTGCCGGTAAATATTCTAGTAGAAAGTGGAAATTTAAGAGGTAGAGAGTTTGGCTAGAAAAGAGATTGTAAAGCGTATACCTGGCGGGAAAACGCTTAAAGTTGAATTGGAGTTAAAAGGAAGTAAGATAGAGAAGGTAGTTTTCAGTGGAGACTTCTTTGCTTACCCCCCTGAGATTTTTGAGGAACTAGAAAAATCACTGAGGAATGTAGATATAGAAGAAGTAGAGGAGAGAATTAGAAAGTATAATGAGAAAATTATTCTACTGGGTTTATCGCTAGAAGACATAGTTTCGGCTATAAGAGAGCTTCTGGAAAAGGACTAGAGATTTAAAGAAGCTATGCTTAAATAACTAACGTTGATGAGGGTCTGGAGCTCTGAGCTAAGCGATGATGTCGTAAAACATTCCTGATTCGAGCATTTTAAGAGCTTCTGCTAATCTCATTTTTAAATCGTAGATACCGGCTTTTTTGCCAGTTTCCAGCACCGAGTCCAACTGTTCTAGCAAGAGTCTCATTTCGGGCGATAATTCCCCCTTTTTTAAAGCCTTTCCGAGCATCTTTCTAACCTTCTTAATATCCGATAGTGTACTGGAGATATAAACTCCAGCTAAGAAATCCGGCGTTGCGAAAATATTCCCCGTTATCGCCAATACGTAGAGAGTTTTCATAGAATTTCTTTTATTCCTTTTAATATTCTCAGCTACTAATATCTTGGCATATGCCATTCTTAATTTCTTGTATATCTTCTCCAAGGGATCCTTTTTCACACGATGAGTATAGTGACGAAGTTTATAAAGTATTCCTTATCCGGATAGCAAACGTTTTAAATCTTTTAGGGTTAATTGCGTTGGGGTCGTTGAATGCGAAAGGTGACCGTCCGCATACCTGAAAATCTCTACTTTAAGATGAAAAAGATGGTTGAAGAGGAAAAAGCCGAATCGATATCCGCTATTGTAAGAGATGCTCTAGAATACATCATAGAGAAGTATTCTGGAGCACTAGAAGAGGGGTGAATATTTTGAGTTTAAAAGGTAATGAAGTTGAAGTAGCGGGAGTTAGAGAGCCTCCGCCTCCCCCGCCCTTAATACTGACGCCGACGGGAATTGAGGGTCTGGATGAAATTATAGGTGGAGGGTTCATTAAGGGGAGGACGTATCTCGTAGCCGGAGAAACGGGCACTGGTAAGACTATATTTTCGTTGAACTACCTAGTCTACGGCGCTTCTATAGGAGAGCCCGGAGTATACCTTTTAGTCGACGAAGATTACGAGGATTTCATAGGAGGCGCTTTATCTTTTGGCTGGGATTTAGAAGCTTTAATTAAGAAAAACCTCCTAAGCGTCCTCACTTTATTGCCGGATTTTGCTGAAAAAATGAAGGATAAGCCTATTGAAACTATCGTAAAATCGCTAGTCTTTAATTTAAAAACTGAGGCCATGAGAATAGGAGCGAAGCGTCTGGTAATAGATCCAGTAGCACCTCTAATCATGGGTGAACGAGACCCTACGTGGACACGGAGTTATATCAGAAACTTAGTCATTTCTATAGAGAAAGAGATAGGGACTACTAATATTATAACGTCTGAAATACCCACAGGTAGTAACGCATTAAGCCGCTTCGGGGTAGAAGAATTCCTAGCGGCGGGGGTAATAGTTTTAGGAATTGAAAGAGGTAAAGGCGAATTCTTACGCACGCTGTTTGTGCGTAAAATGCGATGGAGACCTGTTAAGCCAGCTATGTATTTGTTCAAAATTGAGACCGGAAGAGGAATAGTAGTTAACGGTAAGATAAAAATCTAGAGCTTTAACGAGAAAACATATTACTTTCTTACCTAATATTCAATATGGCAGATGATTGAGAACACGGGTTCTGAAGATGATGAAAGAGGCTAGGAAGATGCCATGTAGCCGATGAGGAGGATAGGGAAGACTGCTAAAGGTGAAGAGACCATCTCACGCCGAGGCTTTAACGCTAAATTGACGCTAGTATAAAACCCACGATATTTCCCCAAAAGAAATAAGCGATATAACCTATTTCTATGAAGACTATTAGAGGGAGTAGCGGGCTTACCCATACCTCTTCTTCCGAATGTGTGTCATTTAATTCTTCTTCCTCTTCTTCAAGTCTCACGCCGATCCTTAATTTCTTCTCTCCATTTTCCCTGGACTCGGCGAGCGAGTACATGTATTTATTTTTCAAATACGCGCTAAACGGAACTTTATAAGCTGTTAAAAGACATATAATTTTCTTTTTAATATCTTCTTTTTCAAATCCTTTAAAGAGTTCGCCACGGGTAAGGAAATAGAACGTATTTCGTGCTAAAATGAAGGGTATTACGGATAAGGAGAATAGCGTACTGTTAACAAAAATGGAGAGGGGGGGCAGCAGGGATAGGGGATCTTTATGGAGAAGTGGAATTTCGTTTATACTCAATACGATTAAAGCCTTTGCGTCAGCGCCTCCCATTAG
>JALURF010000044.1 GCA_027017165.1 Thermofilaceae archaeon | reverse complement strand
GTATATTGCAGGCCTAAACATGGCTTCCGAATTTTCTAATACTTCACACGTTACCAGCACCGGCGCTACAATCCTAAAATTATGACTGTTTTTTATTTCTGAAGGCAGCCTTACAGCGTTGATTACGAATCTTCTCCCGCGGAACCACCCAGTGTTACATCTTAGAAATTCGATGATATTTCCTCTCGAAATCTTTAATAGGCCTTCTTTTTCCAGGTTTTTAATCGTCGCAAGAACTTTTAAATAGTTATGAGCCCCGTAGACCGTTATGTCTATGTCGCTTTTCTCCGTGTGCATGCCTAGGCTTATAGAGCCGTGTATCCCGAAGAAGCTGAGAGGAATCCCCGAGCGTTCAGATAATAATTTAATTAACTCAACGGCTTTCTCCTCTAATTCGTCTCTCGGCGATTTCTTTAGTAGCTTCGTTAAGGCGGCATTTGGCGTGTACACTTCCTCTATTTTATCCTCGGGTACAGCAAATATGTATTTTCTTAGATTGGCTGAGTACAACAAGTACTCTGGAAATTCTCTATTAAAAACTCTGACTAGCTCGGTGTATACTCTAGGAGAAAAGAGTTGTTTTGGTCTTAGGAGAACCTTATCCTTGAATATCCATTTGTGATTTATCCATTGTAACCTGAAGTATTTCGCGTACTCCTGAGGAATATATTTCAGAAAAGCTATAACCCTGCCCTCTGGATGATTATAACCAAAAGTGTAAAAAATAAAGCCTTCTTTAGAGTATAGTATGTCCCCATCTCTATACCGTCTGGGATCCATACGCGATCTAACAAAAACTAGTACTTAAATCAGCGATTTTGTAAAAAAGAGGAGATTTAGTCATAACACTCTTACATTGAACTCGCAGTGATCGTCACCTTTAGCCACACACTTAACTTCTTCGGTTAATACCTTACTTCTCCATAGTCTAGAGAGAATTCCCGATAGTATCCCTCTAAATAAGTGACTGTTTGGTTCTCCCGCTTTAATTCCTATACATTCGGATAATTCATCTGCCCTAACTACGCACTCCGCTCCATCTATGTATCTCAGTATGTCAAATCTACCATGTCCTAAGCTTTCATGGTAAAGTAGCATGTACTCTAGTGCTTTTTTATTAGATTCAAATAGTTTCGCTATCCTATCGGCTAAATCGTAGCCTGCTTTATACCCCATATTGAAGAGTATAGCCCTGCCCCCGCTCCCCAGCTCTCTGAGCATATCGAAGAGATTTTGAATTTCTTCAAGCGTGAACGCCACTAATCTAGCCTCTCCATGAGTTAAGGGGAATTCTAGCAGCTCTATCTCTTGTACTCCTGACAAGGATAAGATTTTAGATACTATCTCTTCTTTAGAAACTGTTGAATGCGTTAAGTCAAGAAATATAGTGGCTCTAACAAGGGGTCTATCAGGGTGCGCTTGAACAATACAGCTTAAAACTCCTATTTTATACTTAGAAAATATCTCAACCGGTTTCATTAAGAAATCCGGTTCAGCTTTAAGTCTTATACTCACGATGGTGATTCTTCTTTCAGGAAAGTACCTCTGCTTGATCCAGAGGCTTCCCTCATCAGTCATAGAAGTTCAATCATATAAAGAGAGTAACATAT
>JALURF010000043.1:13230-36925 GCA_027017165.1 Thermofilaceae archaeon | reverse complement strand
GACTTAGAGGGCATAATTCTCTTTGTCGTAGAGAGCGAGGAAGGTAAAAAACTGGTCGAAAAACATGAAGAAGAGGTTATAGAGTACGTGAAGAAGGAGAAAGACGTGGCTTTTGGACCTTATTCCGGTGTTCTGATGGGTGAGCGTTATATAATGGAGTTACTTAATAAGCTTCAACTTTTATAACGTCGTTGGGGAAGTAGTGTTCCTATCGCGCTATATCTTTCTCATGATCCGCTATATAATATCCGTTTCAATTTCATACTCTGGTATTTGTAAAGCTTCAATACAGGTCTAGCGGAATTTTTCAATTTTAGCGGGAGTGTAGATGATTTGAAGGAGCAATGGTCATGTTTTGCGTGGGGGAAAACTCTTTGTAACGGCTACTTTCTTCTTCGAAGTAGTCTTTATGATCGCCCTAGCCTCTCTAGAATCTTTAACGAATCTAGCGTATTTCTCTCTCTAATTCCTAAAATCTGCAATATTTCTTCCGGTAAACTTGTTCTGCGTGGATGAGTCTTCTAACGGGCGAAATACTAGTTACTTGGTTAATTTGCTTTTCTAAGTATATGTTGTAGGCGCAAGAAGAGCGGATTAAAGTTGCTGAGAAGATTTCATGAAGACGTTGCTTATAGCAATGGCTTGTAAAATCGAGTGGTATAATGTTGATGGATTCTATTCGTGGAAGGTATCGTGGTTTAGGTGGATTTTTATAAATTTTAGTAATTTTGTTGATTATACTGAGATGGTGGTATAGATGTCTACGGAGTTCTGGTATGTGTGGGATGGAGCGAAAGATCGATTTGTACAGGCTAAGCGTCCGCCGCGGGATCCGGGGTTGGTTGAGGCGATGCGGCGGCTTGAGATTCGGCTTGCGAGGGTTGGTGATCGGGAAAAGCTTTTGGAGTTTCGCCGTGTGGCGTTGGAGAGTGAGCCGGATATATGGCTTCCAGACGAGCTTGACTTGGATGAGATTCGCAGAAATATCGATGGGTGGGAGCCGTCTAGGTACCCGAATGACTATATAATAGTCGCTGAGCTCGATGGGAGGATTATAGGCTATCTACACCTGTCTATCTGTTATAGGCTGTTTGATGGAGGTCCTTCTGCGTGGGTTAAGGATGTTTTTGTGCTTAAGAAGTATAGGGGTTACAGGGTTGGGACGAGGTTGATGGATTTCGCCAAGGAGATAGCTAGAAGAAGGGGGTGTAAGACTTTAAGATTGATCGTGGGTTTGGAGAATTTGGCGGGGTTGAGTTTCTATAAGCATTGCGGCTTTAACATCGTCAAAGTAGGCTTAGCAACTCTAAAGCTTAGGTAGTTTAGATAGTAAGATTACTGTATCAATCATAGCTCGGGGATTTTACCAATATCACGTGTTGAAATCTATGACTTTTTCGATAACTGTGGAAGTGCGGATTGCTGATTAATCTATGTTTATATGGGAGGGTTGAGGGTTTAGCTTTGTGGGGTTTATGATTATTGACGCGCATGTGCACTTGCCTCTCAATGTTAAAGATTTTTCAGCTGTAGAACTGGCTGAGAAATTGTTGGAGTGGATGAACGGGGAGGGCTTAGACAAGGTGGTTTTGTTGCCTATAGCTCCATACCATTCCAACGATTTAATAGCTGAGATTGTGGATTACGAGCCGGGGAGGATTATAGGCTTTGCCTCTGTCGTTCCTAATCCGTGTGATCGAGCGGTGAAAGAGCTTAGAAGAGCTATAGAGGATTTAGGTTTGAAAGGCTTAAAGCTTCACCCGAGTCTCCAAGGTTTCTGCATTAGCCATCCACACGTGTGGAGAGTTCTCGAGGAAGCTGGAGATCTGGATGTGCCGGTCGTGCTACACGTTATGCTGGGCGATTTATCCACTTTATATTTTAAAGGCGAGCCAGCGCCTTGGATTAACAAGTTTGAGGACTATGCTTTACTGCCCTACGTGGCGCCTAAGACTACTATGATATTCGCCCATATGGGAGGTATGTTCCATTTTGAGGACGTTATCAGTATAGCCACCTTCGAGAATGTGTACCTCGACACATCCTATAGTCTCGTGACTATTACCGAGAAGCTAGGTTTAGAGGGATTCGCTAGGTATGTCGAGGCTTTGGGCTCGGATAAGTTTATATTCGGCAGCGACTACGTAATGGGCTTAACTCCCGACCGGCTTGGGGCCAGGAGGCAGATTGAGATAATTAAAAAATTGCCTATAAGCGAGGAGGATAAAGAGAAAATACTCTGGAAGAACATACATAAGTTGTTAAATCTTTAACTAGCAGCGCTATTTCGAAATCTCCTCTAGCTCTCTCTTTTTAGTTTCCTCTCCCAGAATCGCCACAGTGATAGCTGAGATAAAGTGTACCGACGCGAAGAGTATAAACGGATAGAGGGGGTCACCAGTAGTCTGTATCAATAAACCGGCTATATAAGGGCCCAGGATGCCTCCTATCCTGCCTATACTATTGGCCCATCCGCTCGCAGTCGCCCTCAGCCTAGTCGGATAAAGCTCGGGGGTGTAGGCGTAAGTTACGCCCCACGCGCCTAGATTGAAAAAGGATATCACGGAAGCCCATAAAAGAGCTTCAAAATCGCCCGTAGCAGTCCAGAAAAGAAGACTTCCTACCCCCGCCAACGCCATATAGGATGCCAACACCTTCTTCCTCCCTACTTTATCGATCAGTACAGCAGCGCTCCAGTAGCCGGGAATCTGCGCCAGCGTTATGAGAAGAGAGTATTGAAGAGATTTAATATAGCTAATCCCCCTAGCGTACAGGATATGGGGTAACCATAGGAATATCCCCCAGTAAGCCAGCACGATACAGAACCAGTGTATCCAAAGCATAACCGTCCGCCTAAGATACACACCTCTAAACAATTCCGACAGTGAAGCTTTTTCCCTCTCCTTTATCCTCGAAATATCTACATCCAGCCCCGCCTCAGCGATTATCTTCTCCGCTTCCCCCACCCTTCCCTTAAGCACCAGAAAACGGATAGACTCAGGCACCACCACTACGATAATGGGAATAAGAGCTAAAGTCGCTAAACTGGAATTAAATACGGGGCGCCACCCCAGCGACGGCGCTATAATCCTAGCCAATATTAGAGCTATCAACCAACCGAAAGCCCACGCACTCTCCAAGAAGGATATCAACCCACCTCTTACCTCGGCGGGGGAGTATTCGGCTAAAAGTGTGCTAGCCACCACCATATAACCCGCAGCGCCAATCCCTGCCAATAACCTGTATAGAGAGAGGTCGAGCCATCCAGTCGCCGCGAGAGAAGCCCATGAAAACAACCCCATAAAGGTTAAGGCTATAATCGACGCCCCCTTCCTGCCAATTCTATCGCCTATAAAGCCCAGAGCAAACGCGCCAATCAACATACCGAGAAGCCAACTACTAAGCACTCTACCCGCTTCTTCAGCCGTCAACCCCAAATCCTCTATTATAAGAGTCAAAGTACCGGAGATAAGCCCCGAATTCATAGAATCAAACGCCCAGCCTATCATCAGGACAGCGAGCAATACCACGTGAAATCTCTTTAAACTCTTCATCGAAGCATTTTCCCCACCAGAACTATAAGAACTTTACGCGACAAAACCACCCGCCCAAAAACCAATACAAAGAAAAGAGAATTCCTATAAAGAAATAAAGGATAAAGTTAGTGAATTCTTATCTTTATAGTAAAAAGGGAATGGGCCCGGCGGGATTCGAACCCGCGACCCCCCGGTTGTGCTCTCGGTTTGCCGATATGAGCCGGGTGCTCTACCTAGCTGAGCTACGGGCCCCTCTCTCTAAGAACTATTTTTCAAGGATATAAAGTTTACTGGGGATTGATTGAGAAAGTATATTAGTGGGTTTTTTGTTGATTTGGTGGGATTGGTATGCCGAAGAAGAGGAAGAGCAGGGGTAGGCGTAAAGGCGGTAAAGGAAGAGAGGACATGATTCAATGTGACGAGTGTGGAGCTCTTATCCCCAGGTCTAAGGCTGTTAAGTATACTAGGGCTATGAGCCCTGTTGATCCACAGCTTGCTAGGGAGCTTAGGGCTAAGGGTGCTATAATACCGGTTTACAGAGTCACTAAGTATCTATGTATTAGGTGTGCGATTTTCAGGGGTATTATAAAGATTAGGCCTGAAGCTGAGAGGAAGAAGCGTGGACCAATAGGATGAGGATTTTTCTCGTTAAGGCTTCTAAGGCCCGTACTTCGCCTGATTTTAATATTAAATCTTTTGCGGGGTCTAGCGGGAGATTGGATGTTATAGCTAGGTCTATTTTAGCGGCGTTGAGGTTATCGGATGGGGTTAGGGAGAACGTAGTTTTTCTCTGTGTTTTAGAGGGTCCTCCGAATCCTCCTAAGCTTCTTAGAGTGGTGGGGAGTGAAGTTGGTGGGCTTCCGGAGAGTGAGGTTGATATTGGTGAGATTTTTTTAAGATTATTTAAAGGTGAGGAGGTTCGGGGTTTTCACTTGGAGGATAAGGGTTTTGAAGAAGTTGTATTGGAGTATGTGCGGGATCCGGGCGTGGAGGTTTATTACTTGGAGAGGTATGGGGTGGATATTAGAGATGTAGATTTTCCGAGAGGTAAGGATCTCGTCTTTATTCTGGGTGATCATATAGGCTTGGATAGGGAGAGCGAGGTTTTTCTTGAAGAATTGGGGGTACGGGTTATAAGTCTCGGTCCTCGAGTCTACTTTACTAGCCACTGTATTACTATAGTTAATGAAGAGTTAGATAGACGGAAGTTCTTTTCTTAAATTTACGTCGTTTATTCTAAATCGCTTCAGGTATTCGTTTTTAGCTATTTTGGGAATACGGTCTAAGGGGCGGTAGTCGGCTATTACTCTTCCATAATGAATTATATATGGTTTTACTGATAGGCAGTTGGGGCATGTATCGGCGTAGCGGGGTGTTTTGTAGCCGCAATATTCGCATTCTGTAAAGTCGTAGGATAGGTTTACTACTTTTATATTGGAGTCTAAGAGCTTGCTGAGTAGAGCTTTAAAATTCTCGAAAGCAGGGAATGGGTCGGTAAAGTCTAAGGTGAAGATGCTCGGCACGCCGGTTTCCTCGAATAACCGCGATTCCCCCCTCATCCTACTCCCTAGTTCTCGACGTGTTTTAGAAAATGGACTTAATAGGTTGAAGTGTTCAAATGGTGGGAGTTGGACGTTGAATTCTTCGGCTCTATACGTGAGTGCTCTAAAGCTTATCTCGTATAGGCTTATGTCAGAAGAAGTATAGGAAATTGCGATTTTTCTTCTTAAATCTTCTAATTCTTCGGTGAAGTTTTTAAGAAGTCTGATGACCGAATCCGTATCTTTTAGATCTGTTCCTAGTAATATGCGAGTTGCCATCTCTCCTCCTAAAATCGAGAGGGTGTTGACCAGGTTAATTGAGTTATCCATATAGCCTGGGATTCTTTGTAGTCTTCGAAGAGGCGCTATTCTCTGGAGGTATTTTCTCTTTTCGTTTATGAGTTCGCTTATGCAGGTGAACATGTTTTTTAGGAAGTCCTCGGCTATAGCCTTGTCTTTTCTAGAAAATAGCGCTAAGACTGGGAGTAGTAAGTTGAACGAGTTTTCGATAACAGTTATTCCTTTACAATCTTTTATCCGTAATATGTGGGGGATGGCGGCTACTAGTTCTTCTCCATCGGTGTTGTTCACTAGGGTTAAGGGTACGTGTTTTCTTGTCAAATTATAGATCAGATCATAGATCTCCTCGATCGCCTCTCTGTTCTTCACGTTGATTATCAACGGCGGGCCCCGATATTTTTCCTCTAATCCTACTCTGTCGAGTAGAATTCTATTGAAATCTCTTAAGTCGGGATTTTTCTCTACGAGAATTTCCACGGCTATTTTTTCATATTTTAGATTATCCCAGATTAGCGTTAAGGCTTTTAAAATCCTAGATAGGAAATCTTCTACCTCATGTACTTCCTGATGCGCTATTATATTATATAAAGCATTGTTAAATTTTCTAAGGAAAAGCGAGTGTGCGTATCTCCACGTGAATAAAAGCACGTTGTAGAAATCTAGTGGATAGTATTTTTTTGCAATGTGAGTAACATCTAGGATTAGGGTATTGCTCTTGAAAATCCACTCATGTATGTGTGAAATGTAGAAAACTCCATTTCTGATGAAAGTTTTTACATTTTTTGGAATTCGGTAAAGCAGGTTATAAGACGTTAATATGCGTCTGCGTATTTTCTCATCGACTTCGATAAGCACATCTTCCTTACTTAAGCTTTTATCCAATTCTTTCTTCCTGAAGCCGATGTAGGTGTTGTCGATAAAATAATCTGCTAAGTTGTTTTTTAAAAGAATTGATAGGATTATCTGGTCGAGCTCGAATTCTTCGTAGAATACTCTATTAAGCTCACTCATCGCTCCCTCGACGTCGCTGTATATCCTCCGCAGATGTCTGCTACTTATTCCGTATTCCTTTTTCAGCTTATTATTCAAGATAAGAGTATCGTATTTAAAGGCTAAACCGTATTTATCGACTACATAAACCCCAAGCTCCTGTCTAAGTAAGCCTCCTTCAAGCCTCTTCAAGAGTTCAACTGTCTCCTTTCCCAGCGATGTTAACGTGTATCGTCTCTGTCCATAGCTGTAGTCTAAGCCTATCATGTCGACTTCTCTTAAAAGAGATAGATGATAGCTTAGTTCACCGGGGCTTTTTATATTCATTTTCTCTTTAAGCTCGGAGAACCGGAGAGGTCCATAGGAGTCTATTGTAAATAATATTTTTACTCGTTTTTCCGAGGACAGCGCCTTGACTAGGAGCTTTGTCTTAGTTTTCTTTTTCATATCATACCGTAATAGTCTTGTCGATTAATAAAGCTGGTCAGCTGTAAAATAGCGTTTCAGCGTTTCAATACTTTATAAGTCTTGTTCAGGTACGTGAATTATTTAAAACAGTCCGACGCAGTTTTTATAGCTATTAAACACTGTAGGGGGTAAGGTTGAAGATAGAAGATATAGCTATAGTGCTCGTAGAGCCTCTCTATGAGATAAACATAGGTTATGTAGCGAGGACAATGAAGAACTTTTGTCTCGAAAAATTAATTCTCGTTAATCCACAGTGTGAAGTGGGAGATACGGCTTATAGGTACGCTATGCATGGGAGAGATGTTTTAGAAAAAGCTCGGCGTATAGACTCGCTGGAAGAAGTGTTCGATGCTTTCGACTTAGTAGTATCGACGTCTGGGAAGAGTCCTCTGAGTAGCGGGTATCATAGGAGGTCGTTGACCCCCGAAGATTTTGTAAACGTGTTATCTGGGGTTGAGGGAAAGGCGGCTATTCTTTTCGGCAGAGAAGATATAGGTTTAACTAATGAGATTATTAAAGAAACGGATTTTCTGGTACATATACCGGCTAATATAGAGTATAGCACGCTGAATTTATCGCATGCGGTGGCTATAATCGCCTATGTTATTTTTAGAGAATTAAAGCATAATGGGAGGGCGGTGAGTATAGCGTCTAAAAGAGAAAGAGAGCTCTTGCTGGATTGTATTTCCTCGATATTCGAGAAATCCAGCGTTCCACTACATAAGGCTGATAAAGCGAAGCTTGTTCTTCGGAGGATATTAAGCAGAGCTGGTGTATCTAAAGAAGAACTTTACTCTTTACTGACGGTGTTTAGAAAAGTGAGTACTTTTATTGAGAAAATTTAGAGGCTTAACTCGATTTTATCTATTTTCAAGGCGTCGTTAACCTCTACTTCGTCCGCCTTTAACACGTTGACGGCTATCTCCCTGACTAGGCTGTCTGAAGGAGCGGCCCGCGTGGCGTTAAGTTTGATACAAAGGGCGTGTTTTAAAGCTTCCTTTTCAAGCCTATTCCGTATCTTGCCCACGGCCACGCCTTCCGCTATTCTAAACGCGATGTAAAATTTCTTGAATCGTAAGAATCTTTTCCCATACTGTGGGAAGCGGTCTTCAAGTCTTTCTAGGAGTTTGACTAAGTCTTTTTCATCTCTAAAGCCTAGTAGGGATGCGGTGAAAACTAACCTTATCACTCTAAATATTAAGTTTTCATTTACTCCTCCCATTTTCTCTCTAATAACCTTCTCCGGATCCGCGCCGCTTAATATGCTAGTAGCGGCTTCCTCGCTTCTCAACTCAACTGTAAAGATTTTATTGAAGATTTCGCTGTAATCGTCAGGGTTTAAGCCTAGCCCATATTTCCCCACTAGGTAAAGCGTTGCCATTTCTTTATCGAAAATCTCGATTTTCGTCTTGCCTCTGATAGGCTCGATATCGTATTCTCTATACACCTTTTCTAAAAAGGCTACTACCTGTTCTCTTCTCCCAAATTTTTCTTTAAGCAGAACGCTCCATATGTATGTACATGCCTCTATGCGGCGTCTATGGACATCATACATAAAAGCCTACCTTAGGCTTTCAGCTAGCTTCAGTCTCTTCAATGAAAATTCTACACTTTAAGGGGAGCTTAGAGGCGGCTCTTCTCAAAGCCTCTTTTACTACTTCGACCTGGCTTTTATCGGCTTTAACCGTAATTATGGTCTGTCCCTTCCTTACCCTGGCGGCTCTTCCTATAGGAGTGCCGAAAGACAACCTCATCCCGTCTTGTAGCCTATCGGCGCCAGCCATCGCCATCATCTTGTTTTCTCTAATTATGTGATGCGGGTAGACCATGATTTTCATGAAGAAGTTTTGCTCGCCGAGTTTACGGGTGAGGTACTTGTAGGCTCCCAGCCTAGCCGCCTCCAGGGCGTTCTGGCTTATCTGCCCAGCCTCCATGACTATTAAGCGGTATGTGGCGTTATATTTGCCGCGTATATTGCCTAGCGTAAACTTGGGTATCTGGACGTGGGGTATGCTTTTTATATACTCTTTTCTGGTATAGGGCGGTGTATCGAATCGTCTGTAACAGCGCCAAGGCCTTCTAGGCATATCTATCACCGAGTTCTCTAACACTAATCAAGGTTTCCCTAATTAAGTTTTCTTCACTGCTAAAGGTCTAGGACCACTTTTACTTCGTAAAACGAATCCTTTTTATTTATTTCCATTAAGGAATATGTAACCGCCTTTACCTGATTTCTGGACTCGTGCTTCGATGGATCGAATTTCTCACCTCTAGCGACAGCCTTCAATACGTAATCTCCCTCTTTCTTCTCAATCTTTTCTACGTGAAATTCGGAAAATACTAATTGCTCGCTATCGGTGTAGAATAGGAGTTCTTCTAGCCAGTTATAGAGCAGAGAGTGTTCGTCAAATCCCTTTACCTCTATATGGATCTCTACGTCTCTGTCCACTTTACTGGTATCCGTCATAACCTCGTACATTGCTAGCGCGGCGTTTTCAAAGGCTTCTTCTAGAGTCTTTCCATACGCCGCAAAGTAGGCATCGGCGGTATGAGGTAAAAATACGTATTTTTTCTTCATACTCCATCACCATATACGCCGGGGCCGGGATTCGAACCCGGGCGTCCCTGACGGGACACGGACTCTCACTGGGCGCCGCTAGGCTAGGCCCGCGCCTTAGTCCACTCGGCCACCCCGGCGAGTATTTACTGTTAAACCTATATAATTAAGGTTTCCCTATTTCAACTCTATTTCTATTCTCACGTTCTGGGGTACTCTCACTCTCATTAACTGTCTCATTGCCCGCTCGTCGGCGTCCATATCGATAATTCTCTTATGTATCCTCATTTCCCAATGGTCAAACGTGTGCGTTCCCTGACCTGAAGGCGCTCTTCTCACGGTAACCATTAGCCTTTTAGTAGGTAGTGGTATAGGTCCTCTCATCTTAACGCCGGTCTTCCTAGCTATTCTCTTGATTTCCTCGCATACTTCGTTGAGATCTTTCACCGAGGTGCTAACTAGTTTTATCCTGACGATTCTCGGCATTTCAAAAATACCTCTGAAAGTTTAAATCAAAAGAAATTATTCGCTTTTCTTTATATCTACTACCGTTCCAGCCGCTATAGTCCTTCCCGAGTCTCTAATAGCGAATCTGCCGAGCTGAGGTATCTCCGAATACTTCTCGATCACAACTGGCTTCAACGGCTTAAACCTCACTAGCGCGGCGTCGCCTTGCTTTATGAAAGCCGGGTTATCCTCGATAGTGGAACCTGTCCTCGGATCTATCTTTTTCTCGAGAGCTATGAATCTAACGGGCACGGTGGCGGTATGCACGTGCAGTACTGGCGTATAGCCAGCGGCAATCGCGGTCGGGTGGAAGAGGACAAAGATACGGCCTACGAACTCGTCGGCCACGGTTGGTGGCTTGTCGGGGTGTCCGGCTACATCGCCTCTTCGGATCTGATCTCTAGACACGCCTTTAACGTTAAATCCTATGTTGTCTCCGGGTATGGCCTGATCTATTCTAACGTGGTGAGTTTCAATAGACTTGACTTCGCCGACTATCTTCGGAGGCATGAAGATTACTCTATCGCCCACCTTCAGTACTCCAGTTTCCACTCTGCCCACGGGCACAGTGCCGACGCCCTTAATGCTGTAAACGTCCTGGATGGGTATCCGTAAGGGTTTATCAATGGGCCTTACCGGCTCTTCGAACACATCTAGAGCCTCAATTAAGGTAGGCCCTTTATACCAGGGCATTTTCTCGCTTCTCTTTACGATATTATCGCCGTAAAGCCCGGAGACCGGGACGAACGGTATCTTATCGACTTTATAGCCCACCATCCTCAGTAGTCTGGCTATGCCCTCTTTAACCTCGTTGTATCGTTCTTCGCTGTAGTTAACCGTATCCATCTTGTTGATGGCTACTACTAGCTGGTTAATGCCCATCGTCTTGGCCAAGAACACGTGTTCTCTAGTTTGCCCGGCGGGGCTGATGCCTGCCTCGTATTCGCCCTCCTTAGCTGAGACTACGAGTAGCGCGGCATCCGCCTGGCTCGCGCCCGTGACCATGTTCTTGACGAAGTCTCTATGGCCCGGGGCGTCTATTATCGTAAATTCATATTTTGCTGTTTCGAATTTATAGAAGCCCAAGTCGATGGTGAGTCCTCGCTCTCGCTCCTCCTTGTACTTATCTAGGATCCAGGCGAACTTCCAAGTTTCCCTACCTAAGCGCTTCGCTTGTTCCTCGTATTCTCGTATGGTTCTTTCGTCGACGAAGCCGGTCAAGTACAGTACGTGCCCCATTAGCGTGGATTTTCCGTGATCTACGTGCCCTATTACTACTAAGTTAAGGTGCGGTTTCTTCTTCTGAGACATACCTATCCCCTACGCGAGTCTGGTATGAGATATTCTCAGCATTATTTAAATCTTGCGTGTTAACAGCTAGAATCTAGTTTTCAGCGGGCCCGCCGGGATTCGAACCCGGGACCACCGGCTCTCCGCGTATACCACCGCAGGCCGGCACTCTATCCGACTGAGCTACGGGCCCAATACTTATTCTAACTACACGGCTTTAAGAATTTCGTTTTAAGCTATGTTTTCGCCGCTGTTATTATGAAAGAAGTTATACCGCCGTGTCTTATGGTATGTATCTCTTTTACTGAAAACCTGTGCTTGGTCAGTATATTTAACAGTAGTTTTTTCCTAGGCGTTAAAACGCAGAGAACTCCGCCGCTCTTTAACAGTTTCTCGGATTTCTCAACCAACAATGTGTAGAGGCGCGGAAGAGTGTAAACGGATTTTTCGCGTATGCCGAATGGAGGATTCGTGATTATGGCATCGAAGAAAGAAGCTGGAAATAGGCTATCAGCTTCCGCTACGTCCGCAGTTTTAAAGAATACCTCTACTCCTGCTTGTGCAGAGTTTAACCGTGCTCCAGCTATGTGCTGAGGGTTTATATCCAAGCCCCAAGCTTCTAGACTTGGATTTAGATATTTTCCCTCTATTAGAATTGTCCCACTACCACACATCGGGTCTAGAATTCTCCTTTTCTTCTCCACTTCGGCTATTCTACACATGGAGTAGGCTATCAGAGGGTTTAACGATGAGGGATGTACGTACACCTTATATCTTCTCCTATGTAGGGCGTTTAGACCTGTTAAATCTATTCCCCAGCGGTAGGTTTTTCCTATAGCTTCTACGTAGAGGATGATATCCGGATCGCTTAGAGACACCTCCGGATAGAACCCGTATTTTTCATAAATACCTCTTTGAGTTTTCTCGCCTAAGGCAGCTGCCAAATCTACGGAAGTGAAATCGTGTTCTCCAGTCCTTAAACTCCTGACCATGAAAGTCATGCGCGGGCCGAGATATCGTGTGATTAATTCAATATCCACCTGAACATCGACAGTATCTTTCGAAATTTCACCTTCTCCGAGTATTAGTATCACTCTTTCAATACATCTAAGCTCGTGTAGTTTCTGAAGTAGCGATATGCCGTTTCTTATGGATGCATAAACTCGACCGCTTAATTCACTATAATTGACGTATTCCAGAGATCCGATTTTCTCCTTAACTTCTTTCTCCACAATATTTTCTAAGCCAGGTATGGTAGTTAGTAGAATACGCATTACTTCCCTTTGTAGACCAAAGAAAGGAAATACAAATATTTTTCTTTTAAGAATTCTCTAGCGATTTCCGCGTTATACACTAGGAATGTATTGTAGTAGAGGGCTGTTAAAACGCCTACGAAAATTTTCTCTAACAGTTTTAAAGGGATATATGTGCTTTTAATTACTACACGGTCACCATCGGCTACGAGTACGCCTTCCTCTACTTCTATGTAGTCTTCGCGTCCTGCTGTTTCTTCGTACTCTTTTTCATTAACGAATAGAATTAACATATATTCTGGTATTCGATAGCCAGCGTTTTCCGCTAGACTTTTAGCGATTATTATCGCCTTCCTTACCTCTTCTACGGTTAAAGCTGTTTTCTCTACCCCCTTAACCTCAAACAAGTCTATCGAATAATCTTTTTACTTCTTTATTTTAAGGATTTTTATGCTTAGTTATTATCGGGATTATAGCTTTTAGGTAAGAGCTTTTGAGGGGTTTCTTCTTTTCTCCTTTAGCTATTAACCAGAGGGCGCTCGATTTAGTGATCATATATTTGACACCATGGCTGGTTCTACTATATACATCGATTAACCCTTCTCTACTCAGATTCTCTAGCACATCTTTCACTAGGGTTAGTATAACGGGTTGTGCCGGGAGTCCAGCGGATACGGCTATCTTCTTAGCGGTAAACGTTATCGCGCTACCTTTTGTCTTACGTATGAAGGAGATTATGGTTAAAACGACGAGTGCTTTAACTTCATCATAACTCCTGTAAAGTACATCGGTTCTATTAACTCTAGGAGTCATGAAGCTATGCGCTATAAATATTTTAAAACGTTAGTGGCGGGGGAAAATGAGATATATACATATATATTCCTATACAAGAGGCGTACATTACGATATACTTCAAATACGCCTTTAAGGTATAGGTGTTGAAGGGAAAAATATTAAAGAACGTTATGAAAGGTTGTTTCGGTGGTATCTTGGGGAAGGTTAGACCACTATACATAAAGAGAGCTGCGCGTAAACTGTTGAGCCTGTACCCGGATAAGTTCACGGATGATTTTGAGCATAATAAGCGAATGGTCATGGAGCTAACCGATATAAGGTCTAAAACTCTCAGAAATCGGGTAGCTGGCTATATCACGCGACTAGTTAAAATTGAGAAACGGAGAAAACAGCAGGAAGCTATAATCGAGTAGCAACAAGTACGGACAAGTATATAAACGCTTGCACTCTTAATAGAGTTGATGGAGAAACTGACCTGCTCTGAGTAATGATGATATGAACCTCCACTGACTTTTACTCGATCTTCGTCCCAACAATCAAACACTATTTCAAGCTGAAGTATACTAGTGTGGTCTTCTCGGTTAAAATCTTAAGGTTTTCTAGCGAAGACTATATACCCCGTGTGGGCAATCATGAAGGTTTCCGGCCGTGTACTCCCCTCCTCCACTTTATACTTTCTAAGAATCACTTCTATTGCCTCGTAGTCGACGAAGTTTTGAGATTTTAAAGCTTCAACGGTCTTTTCAACTTGATTTATAGTTGGAGAGAAGCTCACGAAGACGCCGCCGTGCCTTAACGCTTTATATGAGTTCTCTACGGCTAGCCAGGGCGATGGAAGGTCTAGGAAAATAGCGTCGACGTCTTTTTCGTCTATATCTTTAGTTACATCTCCTAGTTTTAATATAACCCACTTATCTAAGCCCACAGTTTTTAAATTCCTTTTAGCGTTTTCCAAGTTCTTTTTTGAAATGTCATAGCTGTATATGATGCCGTCTGGTCTCACGAAATGGGCCAGTAACGCTGTTAATGCTCCAGTACCGGTTCCAGCCTCTACGACTCTAGAGCCGGGTCCTATACCTGACATAATCACCATTAAAGCGGCGTCTTTAGGGTATATGATCTGCGTTCCTCGCCTAAATTTCATAACGTGGTCTACGAGCAAAGGCTTTAGTATTCTAAATCTCACGCCTAGATGTGTTTGAACGTAATCGCCGTACTCTTTTCCCAAGACCTCATCTAGCTTCAAAATCCCCTTATGAGTATGAAATTCCTTCCCGGATACCACTTTTACTAAATACTTCCTTCTCTTATCGAGATATAGCAATACGTAGTCTCCAGGCTCCACCTTCATGATTCTCCCATTCCTATTCTAGTAGCAAACGCAACACTTAAATAGTGTTGTTTGCTGTCGAGAATAGGTTTAAAAAGGTTATGGTCATGCTTGAAGAGATATACATACCGGACGTAGATGCTATATTAAGAGGGGCAGTTAGGAGGCTAGTTGAGAAAAAGGAGATAAGAGGAAAGATATTAGTCCATATGTTGATAGTCGACTACTTCGAAAGAATTGCTAGGGAAGGGGGCAGCCAAGGGCTGGTTGGACTTCAGGAATTGACGATGCTGAGAGAGGCCGTTAATAAGAATCCCAAAGTTGATATAGAGTATGTCCGAGAGTTGCCCGAGGGCTATAGGTTTAAGAGAGAGATAGACTTGAACGACGTAGTGAGAGATCTTGCCTTAGAACTAAACGCTATTCTCATCACTCCTAATCCTTTAAGAGTTGAAACGGCGAAGGCTCTAGGAATTCAGGTAATATTCGTTAGGGATAAGGATTCGGAGCGATTGATTCTAGATGACTTTTTCGATAACGATACGATGTCCGTTCATCTTAAAGAGAATGTTTGTCCATACGCTAAGAAGGGTATTCCCGGAAAGTGGAGATTTGTACCGCTCCGCGATACTCCGATGACCAGAGCGGAGATAGAAGAAATAGTCAGAGAGATAATAGAAGCCGCGAAAACATCACAAAAGGCGTTTATTGAGGTCGAGCGGCCCGGATCCACGATAGTCCAGTTGGAGAATTACAGAATAGTTATCACTAGGCCGCCTTTCTCCGACGGTATTGAAGTCACAGCCGTAAGGCCTATCGCAAAGCTATCGCTGGAAGACTATAAGCTTCCGGCCAAGCTGATCCGTAGACTTGAAAAACAGGCAGAGGGTATTCTCATAGCTGGCGCGCCGGGAATGGGTAAAACAACTTTTGCACAAGCCCTAGCGGAGTACTACCACAGAAAGGGGAGGATAATAAAGACGATAGAATCTCCTAGAGATATGCAGCTGCCCGATGAAATTACCCAATATTCTAAAAGCCATGGAACTTCAGAGGAAGTACATGATGTACTGCTCCTTTCAAGACCCGACTACACCTTCTTCGATGAGATGAGGGACACTAAAGATTTCGAACTGTATGCGGATCTTCGTCTAGCTGGCGTTGGCATGGTTGGCGTTGTCCACGCCACGAGCCCGATAGACGCTATTCAGAGATTCGTGGGCAGAGTAGAGCTCGGTATGATACCCTCGATCATAGACACGGTAATTTTCATAGAAAATGGACAAGTAAAAAAGGTATATGAACTGGAAACCGTAGTAAAAATACCGCACGGCCTTAAAGAAGCTGATTTAGCTAGGCCAGTCGTTGTGGTTAAAGACTTTTTAACTGGCGAGCCTGAATATGAGCTTTACGTCTTTGGAGAGAGAACCTTCGTTGTTCCAGTGAAGAAAACCAAGACTGCCAGAGAAAGACGCGTGGAAGCGGCCATTTATACTGCTCTTAGGAAGTATATACCAGATGAAGATATCGAGATAGAGATTTCCAAAAACGGCAACGTAATAATACACGTTGATCCTGAGTATTATAACGTGTTGTTAACCAGTAAAGTTAGAAGAAAAATTGAAAGACTTGGTAGAAAGCTCGGAGTAAGTATTTCATTTAAGCCGAGGCTTAGATAAACTATTGCGAAATATGTGAGAAAGAGATATTTTAAAGATGAGTTTAATTATGAGAACTCTATTTCTAATAAATAGAATAGAGGTTAAAGCATGGCTGTAAGGTCCTGTAGGAGATGCATCTACTATACACCAAGCAGAAATTACTGTCTAAAATTAATGGAAAGAATAGAAAATCCAGAAAAACCGCCATGTTTAGAGATGAGACCAAATCGCAATATTCCCCCTTCTTCAACGGTAAAATCTGTGGCTACTCAAGAGAAGAAGTCTATTAATATGAAAAATAGCGCGACACGGATTGAAGAATTGGCTTATAACCCCATGCTTAAAGAGAAGGAACGAGTTAAAGTTGTAGAATCCTACCCTCCGCAACAATATCAGCTTGATGAAGAGTTTCTAAACTCCTTTTCAGCACTAGTCTCCTACAAGCTTCCAGCCGAATTTCGGGATTACTATACTTCTACAGGCATACCTTATCTAGATGAGATATTAGGTGGGGGCTTTCTTAGAGGCAAGACTTACCTGATAGCTGGTGAGACGGGAAGTGGAAAGACGATTTTCTCGTTGCAGTTTCTGATATATGGGGCTCTTCACGGAGAGCCGGGAGTTTACATAGCTATAGACGAGCCTACGGATCAGCTTATAAAGGGTATAAAACAGTTCGGTTGGGATGTAGCGCCATTAATAAAAGCGAGGAAACTCCTCTTCTTGGATATGAGAACCCACTTCAGCAAAATTTACCTAAGAGATGAGAGGAAAAAAATAGAGCCGAAATACGTTATTGAATCTATCATAAAAAATGCTAAAGAAGTTAGAGCTAGGAGGCTGGTTATAGACCCTATAGCGCCGCTTATATACGGGGGGTCAAAAGACGACGTTTTATATGCTAGAGAGTTTCTCCGAGAAATGGTTTTCGCTATTGAAAAAACGGGCAGGCTAACCACTATAATGACTAGCGAGATCCCAACTGGCAGTAGACAGTTAAGCCGTTTCGGCGTTGAAGAGTTCTTGGCATCGGGCATAATAGTCCTCGGTTTAGAAGAGATAGGGGGGAGAATAGAGAGAGTAATGTTCATTAGAAAGGCCCGATGGTCTCCGGTACGCCCGGGCAAATTTGTTTTTGACATAGTTCCGGGTACTGGTATTGTGATTAAAGGTCCGTTAGAGAAGTTTAAAAGCTAGGAATTTATTACTGGAACTATGGAAAGTTTCAAAGAAAAGCTGCGACTTGTAGTAAATAAGATAAGGCGCGCCCCTCTAATAGACGAGAAGACTCTCAATGAGATACTTCGTGATATCCAGAGGGCTCTTCTCTATGCTGATGTCAGCGTCGATATAGTTCTCAAAATTACTGAAAATATTAAAAAGAGGGTACGGGAGGAAAAACTGCCCCCCGGTTTTTCTAAAAGAGAATTGCTACTTAAGATAGTATACGAAGAATTGATAAACATGCTGGGAGGAGAGGCGAAGTACAAGCCGTTGATTAGAAAAGGACGAACACATACTATTCTTCTAATGGGAATAGAGGGTTCGGGAAAAACGACTACTGCTGCTAAATTGGCGTACTTCTACAAGAAGAGGGGTTTCAAAGTCGGACTTGTATGCGCCGATAACTATAGGCCAGGCGCTTTTTCACAGTTGAGACAACTGGGTGAGCAAATAGGAGTTGAAGTTTACGGTGAGGAGAATGGCGATAGCATAGATATTGCAGTTAACGGAATTAATTTTTTCAAAAAGAAGAAATGCGATTTAATAATCATAGACACTGCTGGAAGGCATAAAGATGAGAAAAATCTAATGGATGAAATGTCTAAGCTGATATCTGCGATAAAACCCGACGAGACGGTTCTGGTGCTCGATGCTACAATAGGAAGACAAGCGGAGAAGCAAGCCGAGGCTTTCAACGAAGTCGCAAAAGTGGGGTCTATAATAATAACTAAGCTAGACGGCGCTGCGAGAGGAGGAGGGGCTCTGGCCGCCGTAGCTAAAACTGGCGCTAGGATATCTTTCATAGGAGTAGGGGAGAAAGTGGACGAGCTGGAAATATTTGATCCTCCAAGTTTTGTAAATAGGCTTCTCGGCTTTGGGGATGTGAAAGCCATAGTGGATAGGTTTAGAGCATATGAAGAACTGGACAAAAAACGGCTATACGCTATAAGCAGAGGGGATTTCACTCTTTTAGATCTTTTAGATCAGCTCATGGCGTTGAGGAAAATGGGACCATTAAGGAAACTGGTTGAGTTGTTGCCTGGAGGGTATAATCTTCCGGCGGATTTTGAAAAGATGGGAGAGGAAAATATCAAGAAATGGATAGCTATAATGCAATCTATGACAAAAAGAGAACTTCTTAATCCAGAGATTATCAACAGGGAGAGAATGCTAAGGATAGCTAGAGGTTCGGGCACAACAGTCCGCGATGTTAAGGCTCTTCTTAAATCCTATAAAATGGCTAAGAGTTATATGAAAAAGCTGTCCAAACAGCGATTTAAGAAAATACCGTACTATGGCAGGTAGCGCAGTCAGCCATGAGGTATATAACGCTATTAGTCGACGATGTGGAGACTTTTAAATTTAGAAGAGGTTTTATCACTAGGTGTATAGCGGCTGGTATTTTCCTTTCTCACGATATCAGGAAAGAAGTCATATTTAGGATTTATTTAAGGAAAAGAGGTTTTCTTGTCTCATTTAAAACGGTTAGTCTTAGGAATGTGAGGTCAGACGAACAATCCCTCGGCGGAATTCTCGAGAAAATATACAAAAGTATTTCCTTCGGTAAGAGGACTAGGCGAATTCACTCAGGCGTGGTCTTATCTGCGAAAACGTTATCTGAAGTCTTTAAAAGGATACCTGGTACGTTAGCAATATATGAACATGTGGGTGGGAAAGACGTAAGAGCGATAGAGCTATCTAAAATTCAGCACGTAATGTATGTTATCAGCGAGAACTTGTCCTACACGAGGGATGAGACAGAATACTTTAAATCTCATAAATTTATACCCGTATGTGTCTCCAAATCCAGGATAAGCGTAGACGCGCGAATAGTGCTATTTAACAATGAAATGGACAGGAGAGGGCTATAAAATGATAAAGGAAGACATAATTGGCAAATCCACTGAAATCTTAAAAAAGTATAATTTATGTGATTCGTGTTTAGGTAGGCAATTTGCCCTCTTAGGTAGTGGTCTGACTAATAGGGAGAGGGGTAGAGCCATTAAAACTGTGCTATTAATGAAGGCTTTTTCCTTAAGTGGACTGAGAGATGAAGAATTATTGAAAGTTCTCTGTGAAAGCGGTTTTAAACCAGCGCTAAAACTCGTATCTAGATATGGGCTACAGATAAAATACGAGAAGAAGCCATGCTACCTCTGTAATAACTTTTTTGAAGAGAAAAATTTGGATGAATGGATTAAAAAGATTTTAGATAAGATAGATGAAATAGAATTCGAGACCTTTCAGGTGGGCTGTCGTTTGGATTCATCCCTTCTAGCGCGCGAAGAAGATCTACGCACCCTTTTTAAGCTAGAATATGGAGAATCTATTAAAACAGAGATCAATAGAGAAATAGGTAGAAGGATATGCGAGAACACGGGCAAACGCCACAGTATGAAATCTCCCGATATCCTAATAATAGTTGATTTGACCGTCAACGATGTAGTTCTTGAAATAAAACCGCTTTATATCTATGGCAGGTATAGAAAGCTGACAAGGGGGATACCGCAGAACATCTGGTTCTGTCCCCGTTGCCGAGGAAGAGGGTGTGAAAAGTGTGGAGGAACAGGCAGACTGTACCTAGAGTCCATAGAAGAATATATTTCTCTTCCCTTGATGGAGGCGGCAGAGGGGACTGGGTATAAATTTCATGGAGCTGGGAGAGAAGATGTCGATGTCAGGACCCTAGGCAGCGGAAGGCCTTTTGTTGTAGAGATAAAAAATCCTCGTAAGAGGAAAATAAACCTCAATGAAGTTATAAAGAGAATAAATGAAGAAGCCGCGGGAAAAGTTGAAGTTTTAATGCTGGAATTTTCTGATAAAAAGACAGTTAGGCATATTAAAAAATTGGCTGAAATATCTGCTAAAACCTACAAGGCGTTGGTAAAGTTTAATGAAACAGTTAGCTTAGAAAAACTGAAAGAATTGGAGGAGTTTTTTAAAAATAAAGCAATTAGCCAGAGAACGCCTCGAAGAGTTCTCCACAGGCGTCCTGATAAGGTTAGAAGGAAAACTGTCTTTGATGTAAAGGCAAAACGGATAACCGATGATACCGTAGAATTCACGATAAAATGTCAGGGAGGGCTTTACGTGAAAGAGCTTATAACTGGAGATGAAGGGAGGACTAAACCCAACTTCTCAGATTTTCTAGGACTGAAAGCAGAATCTATCACTCTAGATGTGATGGGAGTAGAAGATTAATTAGCTGGTTTGAGGCTTAATGTGCTCGGGCGTTGTTATAACTATTTTCTCTTTCTTCCCTATCATTACCTTTATTATATAAGCCCTCCCTCGAGTACCTATTATTACTCCGGTTTTCCCCTGGAACCTTCTATGAGGAGCAGTCTCTATATTGCTTGGAGAAATATCGATATTCACTCTATCGCCAACTTTGTACTTGTATAGGAGCCTGCTAAGCCCCTGCATGCCTCTTTCTCTCGGGTGCTTTCGCAATAACTTCCTTCCTCTACTTCGATACCCCTTTGAATGTCTCACCTACCTCACCCGCTACTACCTTGGAAGCAAGGTATTTAAATTTAGCTTCAGCAAAGCTTATTGGAAAATCCAGCGTTTATCTTAACAGGGAGACAACATGGGGAAGATTAAAAAAGGAGTGCTCTGCAGCGTAAAAGGGTGTGATAATAAAGCAGTTAGAACTGTTTCATATAACGTCTTTTCTACAGCTAATGTTTCTCTTGATTTAAAGGAAAAAAGTAGACGGATTTATCTATGTAGGGAACACTACAAAATTTTCAAGAAGGAATCTAAGAAACAAAGAGTTTATGAGAAGTGGAGAATATGGCAGAGGTGAGCGTAGACAAAGAATTTTTCGACGAGAATACCTATATTTTATTGACTGTACGATACTACGGCGATAAGCATAAGGCGGCTTTACTACTTTATAGCCCTTTATCGGGCGAAATAAAAAAGGTATATGATCCTTATAATCATAAACCGTACTTTCTAACGGACTTATCTCCTGAGGAGATCGTAGATAAATACTCCGATATAATCCTGCATAGAGGCTTTGACCATCTAGAGGTAGTAGAGAAATACCACGCTCTACTAGACGAGAAAGTTTCAATGACTAAAATAGTGGCACGGGACCCTCTCTCAGTTGGAGGAGCCAGAAACTCCATGCGTGATATTTTACGAGATCATGCATGGGAGGCGCATATTAAATACCATAACTGCTATATCTATGATATAGGCTTAGTGCCGGGAATGCCTTACACCATAAAAAACGGGCAAATTGTTTTGAAGAGCGTAGAGGTCCCCGAGGACTTAATTAAAAAGATAGTAAATGCTGGAGCTAGGCGAGAAGCATTCATCAGAGAAATTAGGGAATGGTTACAACTACTCCAAGCGCCTATACCGCGTTTCAAACGTTTAGCTCTGGACATAGAGGTGTTCTCTCCTGTGCCTGATCGAATACCAAGTCCTTCTCAAGCTAAATATGAGGTAATAGCGGTTTCTTTGGCTGCTAGTGATGGTTTAAGAAAAGTGCTACTACTTGAACGGAAAAACATTGAAAAAGAAAAAGTATCAACTTTAGATAATGGTGTAAAGATAGAGTACTTCGATAATGAGCGAGAACTTCTAAAAAACGCGTTTCATTACTTGGAAAAATATCCAATAATTTTAACGTTTAACGGCGATAACTTTGATCTTCCTTATCTGAGGCATCGCGCGATAAAACTTGGCTTTAAAGAGGAAGAGATTCCTATAGTACTGGGTAGGGATGAGGCTTATGTCAGAGATAGAATACACATCGATTTGTACAGGTTCTTTAATAACAAGGCGATGCAAGTTTACGCCTTTGATAATAGATATAGAGAGGCGCGTACTCTGGACACCATATCTAAGGCGTTGATAGGCGAGGGTAAAATTGAACACGTCGAAGCGATATCAGAGATGTCTTATAAAGAGCTAGCAGAGTATTCGTTCAGAGATGCAGAACTTACGTTAAAGTTGACGATGTTTGATGACGATTTAGTTATGAAGCTTATAATTCTCTTGATGAGAATTTCTAAAACTACGATAGATGATATTACGCGAACAGGGATTTCTGCTTGGATAAAAAACATGTTATACTTTGAGCATAGAAGGAAGAACTACTTGATCCCTCGACCAGAGGAGTTAACAAGATATAAAGGAGACACCGCCACGAAGGCTATAATCAAAGGAAAGAAGTATCTGGGAGCGATAGTCATAGACCCGGTGCCCGGCGTATTTTTCAACGTAGTAGTTTTAGATTTTGCGTCTCTATATCCATCCGTTATAAAGCAGTGGAATTTATCCTATGAGACTGTACGATGCCCTCATCCGGAATGTCGAAGCAATCGTATACCAGGAACTCCGCATTGGGTTTGCAAAGAGAAAGTTGGATTATCATCGTTCATAGTAGGCTTATTGAGAGATTTCAGAGTATACATATATAAAGTCTTAGCAAAGAAAGAACCAAATCTTCAATTAAGACGGCAATATGATGTCGTTCAGCGTGCGCTTAAAGTGTTTATTAATGCGTCCTATGGAGTCTTTGGTGCTGAAACTTTTCCACTATATTGTCCTCCAGTAGCTGAGAGTACTACGGCATTAGGTCGACATGCTATAGTATCTTCTCTCAAGAAAGCCGCGGAATTAGATCTTGTTATACTATACGGAGATACAGATAGCTTATTCATATGGAATCCCTCTCTCCACCAAGTTGATGAGTTGATTAAATGGTCTGAGGAGACGCTTGGAATAGATCTTGACGTTGATAAACGGTATAAATGGGTGGCTTTCAGCGGGAGGAAAAAGAACTATCTTGGAATATACCCGGATGGGCGAGTCGATATTAAAGGCCTTGTGGGTAAAAAACGTAATACTCCTGAATTCGTAAAACAGTTATTCTCTGACATGATATCCATCTTGTCGAAGGTGAATAAGATAGAGGAGTTGGACCGAGCTAGAGATGATATACGAAAAATAACTCATGAAAACTATCTGAAATTGAAGAATAGGTTATTTACGTTAGATGAGTTGGCTTTTAGAGTAACGTTAACAAAGGCTTTGAATTCTTACGTTAAAACTACGCCTCAACATGTGAAGGCCGCGAGACAGCTTGAGAGATTTGGTAAAAAAATCGAAGTGGGGGATGTGATAAGTTTTGTTAAAACGCGAGATGCTGAAGGGGTTAAGGCTATTCAACTCGCTCGTATAGATGAGATAGATGATGAAAAATATTTAGAGTATATACGG